>DASPYH010000348.1:0-2048 GCA_035636875.1 Mycobacteriales bacterium
GCTCGCCCGGCCAGCACCCGGCCGGCTCGCAGGCCTTCCGCAAGGCCACCCAGGTCGCGACCTCGGGCGCGGCGAGGAAGGCGGACCTGCGTACCTCGATGGCGTCCTCGACCCGGCCGGCCCGCAGGTACGCGGTGACCAGGAAGTCCAGCAGCCGCGGGTCCGGCCGCTCCCGGTGGGCACGGCGCCCGCGCTCGGCCCATTCCAGCGCGTCCGCGTGCCGGCCGCAGGCGGTCAGCTCCTCGGCGATCCGCAGGTACTGCCAGCCGCTGGACAGGTCGTCGGCGAGCACCGCGACCAGATCGTCGACATCGCCGGAGAGCCGGGCCAGCTGCTCGCGAACGCGCTGGATGGTCGGCCGCTCGTACCGGTCGCTCTCCTTGTCGCGCATCTTCTGCCACCGCTCGGCGACCAGAGCCCGGTAGCTGGCGAGGCCGTCCGCGCCGAGCCCCGGCTCGTACGCGGCCAGGTCGACCTCCGGCCACCCCGGCCCGTCGACCTGCAGGTCCAGCAGCCACCGAGCCAGCTTGCGCCCGTCGGGCGGCGCGACGCGGCACGCCTCGGCGTGCAGGTCCATCGCCCGCTGGCAGGCGCCGCCCGCCGCGCCGCTGGAGTCGTCCATCTCCTCGATGGCCTTGCCGATGAGGTCGACGGCCCGCTGCGCGAGCGGCACGACCGCCGCCGCCTGGCCGTCGCGGAGCAGGTCGTCGAGCACGTCGAGGGCGTCCTCGGCCCGCTGCGCGTAGTCGAACGCGCCTGCATAGGGGATGAAGCCACGGCTGCGCAGGGTCGCGGTGAGCTCCCGACGGAGCCCGAGCGTGTCCACCTGGCCGCCGGCCGACGCGGCCCGGATCGCCAGCCGCCGGTGGAACGCCTCGTCCTCGTCGGCGTGGCTGACGATGAGCTCGACCATCTCGTCGCGGTCCAGCTTTGCCAGCCACGCCCGGACCGGGTCCGGGTCATGCTGCGGTTTCTCCTCTTCCGGGTCGGCCAGCAGCACCAGCCCGAGCGCGACGCAGTGCTTGCAGAAGGCGCCGTCCGCGCCGAACGGGCAGTCGCACCAGCCGACGAGCTCGTCTGCGTCGCGGCCGAGCCGGACCTGGTACGCCTCCGTGCCCTGCACGGTTGCCGCGGTCCCGCCGGGCACGTCGCGCACGTCGGACACCGCGGTGCGGTAGGCCTGTCCTCGCGCGAACGACCGGTCGCCGGCGAGTCGGCGAAGGTCGGCCTCGGTGAACCAAGTCACGCCTCCCGATCCTAATCACCTGATCGTGGTATGTGGACAACCGGGGCCGAAACCGTCTTGACCGATAGAATCGCACACATGTTCGACACATCGCTCCAGGGTCCGCCCGGCCCGGCACTCGCCGCGGCGCTGCCCGTTGTACCGCCGGCGGACATGGACGACGAACAGCTGATCGACGCGATCGCGGGTTGGGAGCGGCTCGCCGGCTGGGCCGCGGCCGGGCAACTCGCCGCGCTGGCCGAGTTCGCCCGCCGCCGCCCCCGCGACCTGCTCGACCACCCGCCCGGGCACGCCGACACCGGGCACCCGGGTGCGCCGGAGGTCAGCGAGTTCGCCGTCGACGAACTCGCCGCCGCGCTGCACCTGGGCCGCGGCAGCGCCGGGAACCGGCTCGTGACCGCGGTCGAGCTGACCCGGCTGCCCGGCACCACCACCGCCCTGCGGGACGGTGTCATCGACCTGCCCCGCGCGCGGGCGGTGGTCGAGGCGGTCACCCCGCTGGACGACACCACCGCGCAGGCGGTCGAAGCCCGGGTACTGCCGAAGGCCAGCGCGCGGACCGTCGGGCAACTGCGCGCCACCCTCGCCAAGGCGGTGATCACCGCCGACCCCGCTGCCGCCGAAACCCGCCACGAGCACGCCGTCGCCGGCCGCCGGATCACCATCCAACCCGCCGCCGACGGCATGGCCGAACTGTGGGCGCTGCTGCCCGCCGACACCGCCACCGCCGTCTACACCCGCCTCGACCACCTCGCCCGCACCACCCCCGCCCACGGACGCGGCATGGACGCCCGCCGCGCCG
>DASPYH010000349.1:0-3787 GCA_035636875.1 Mycobacteriales bacterium
AGGTATGCGGCCAAGGGGCGCTCACGAGACGCGCACCTGCATGCCGCGGGCCAGCGGCGCGAACAGCAGCGAGGACAGGTCCGGGACCTGCTCGGGCGCCTCGCCGAGTGCCGGCGCCACCAGGGCGGACAGCAGCGACCGCTCCTCCGGCCCACCCGCCGCACCGAGGTCGGGGGCGCCGGAGAAGCCCTGCGGCCCGAAGCCCCGGGTGCCGCCCGGGGTCGCGTCGAGCGAGCCCTGGCCGCGCGGCCGGCTGCCGTCCGGTATCGCCGGGCCCGGGTACGGCCGGGCGGGGTCCGGCAGTCCACGGCAGTTCGGGCCGCTGCGCGCGACGTACTTCGGCTCCTCGCCGGGCACGTACTTGCCGCGGTCGCGCACCGTCTCCAGGGTGATGTGCAGCGCCCGGGTGGAGAACGTCTGCTCCACCAGCGGTTCGAACCGGGCCAGCCCGGTGAGCAGGCACGGGTACTCCGGCGAGTAGCGGGCCAGCAGCGCGAGGATCGGCCGGCCGGTGGCGGCGAGCCGGATCAGCCGGTCACCGTTCTCGCTGAGCAGCCCGCGCGTCTCGTCGGCGGCGGAGGTCGTCGTGCGCAGCAGCGCGTCGAGCTGCTGCGCCTTCTCCGACACGGTCCGGCTGGTCACCGTCAGGTCGTCGAGCAGGCTGAGCAGGTCGGGAGCGGCGGCCTGGTACGTGTCGGCCAGGTCGGCCAGGCCGCGCATGTCGTTCTCCAGCTGCGGCAGCCTGGTGTTGAGGGCGCGGGTGTAGTCGCCGAGGTCGACCAGGTTGCGGCCGAGGCGGTCGCCGCGTCCGCGCAGCGAGTCGGCGAGGGCGGTGAGCGTCGCGGCGACCTTCTGCGGCTGGAGGGTCTGCAGCAGCGGCATGAGGTCGGACAGCACCCGCTCCAGCTCGATCGCGGCCTTCGACCGGTCCTGGCCGATCACGTCACCGGACCGGATCCGGCGCGGCGCCCGCTGGTCCGGGATCACCAGCGCCACGTACCGCTCCCCGAACAGGGTCTTGGGCAGCAGTCGGGCCTCGACGTTCGCCGGGATCATCGACACCCGCGACGGGTCGAGCGCGAGCCGGACGCGGGCGCCGTCGCCGGTCGAGGCCACCGACCGGATCTCACCGACGATGATGCCCCGCAGCTTCACGTCGGAGGCGGGGGCGAGCTGGTTGCCGACGTGGTCGGCCTCCAGGGTGACCGGCACCACCGGGGTGAAGCGCTTCTGGAAGGTCGCCACCGACAGCCCGACCAGCAGCGCGAGCACGGCGAGGAAGGCGATCCCCAGGGCGCGGCGGCGCAGGGTGGACACCTCGGCTCACCCCGCGATCCGGACCGTCGTGGTGGCGCCCCAGATGGCCAGGCTGAGGAAGAAGTCGACCAGGTTGATCGCGACAATGCTGGTCCGGACGGCCCGGCCGACGGCGACTCCGACGCCGGCCGGGCCGCCGGAGGCCCGGTAGCCGTAGTAGCAGTGGGTCAGCACGATGACGACCGAGAACACGAGCACCTTGCCGAACGACCACAGCACGTCCCCGGGTGGCAGGAAGAGCCGGAAGTAATGGTCGTAGGTGCCGCCCGACTGCCCGTGGTAGTTGATCGCGATCGTCCGGGTGGCCAGGTAGGAGGAGACGAGGCCGATCACGTACAGCGGGATCACCGCGACGAAGCCGGCGATGATCCGGGTGGTGACGAGGAACGGCACCGACGGCACCGCCATCACCTCGAGCGCGTCGACCTCCTCGCTGATCCGCATCGCGCCGAGCTGTGCGGTGAAGCCGGACCCGACCGTCGCGGACAGGGCGAGGCCGGCGACCAGCGGGGCGATCTCGCGGGTGTTGAAGTACGCCGAGACGAAGCCGGTGAACGCGGCCGTGCCGATCTGGTCGAGCGCCGCGTACCCCTGCAGCCCCACCTCGGTGCCGGTGAAGAAGCTGAGGAACGCGATCACGCCCACGGTGCCGCCCACCACCGCCAGGCCGCCACTGCCGAACGAGACCTCGGCGAGCAGCCTCAGGACCTCCTTCTTGTAGCGCCGCAGCGTCCGGGGCGTCGCGGCCAGCGCCTTGAGGTAGAAGCCCAACTGGCCGCCGAGGTCGTCGAGGACGGCGAGCGGCCGCTGCACGAGCCGGCGCACGGGCGCGGTGAGGTGGACCATGCTCACGCCCCCTTCGCCGGGACGAGCTGGAAGTAGATCGCGGTGAGCACGAAGTTCGTGAAGAACAGCAGCAGGAAGGTGACCACCACCGACTGGTTGACCGCGTCGCCGACGCCCTTCGGTCCGCCGCCGGCGTTCAGGCCCTTGTACGCGGCGACGATGGCCGCGATCGCGCCGAAGACCAGCGCCTTGATCTCGCCCGCCCACAGGTCCGGCAGCTGGGCGAGCGCGGAGAAGCTGGCCAGGTACGCGCCCGGGGTGCCACCCTGCAGCACGACGTTGAAGAAGTAGCCGCCGCCGACGCCGACGACGCTGACCAGGCCGTTGAGCAGCACCGCGACCAGCATCGCGGCGAGCACCCTCGGCACGACCAGCCGCTGGATCGGGTCGACGCCGAGCACCTGCATCGCGTCGATCTCCTCGCGGATCTTCCTCGAGCCGAGGTCGGCGCAGATCGCCGAGCCACCGGCGCCCGCGACCAGCAGCGCGGTGACGATCGGGCTGGCCTCCCGGATCACCGCCAGCACGCTGGCCGCGCCGGTGAACGACTGCGCGCCGAGCTGCCGGGTGAGCGAGCCAAGCTGCAGCGCGATCACGGCGCCGAACGGGATCGCCACCAGCGCGGTCGGCAGGATCGTCACGCTCGCGATGAACCAGGCCTGCTGGATCAGCTCGCGCACCTGGAACGGCCTGCGGAAGGTGGCCTTGACGACGTCCAGACCCAGCCCGAACAGCCGGCCGCTCTGGGCGAGCGCCCGGACCGGCATCGCGGTCATCGCCCGCCACCCCCGTCCCGGTCGGCGTCGCCCCGGCCGGCATCGCCGCGGTCGGCGTCGCCCCGGCCGGCGTCGCCCCGGCCGGCATCACCGCGGCCGGGGTCCCGGCGGGCGCCACGGTCGGCATCGCCTCGGCCGGCATCGCCTTGGCCGCCGTCACCGCGGTCGGCTCCCCGGTCTGCCTCACCCCGGCCGGCGCCATCGCCCTGAGCGCCCGGGTCCGAGCCGTCGCGATCCGGGCCGGAGCCGGCGGGACCGGCCGCACCGGTCCGCCCGGGCTCGTCGAGGCTGGCGCGGATCGCCTCCTGGGCGGCCTCCGGCAGCGTGTGCAGCATCTCGCGTACCCGGGCCTGCCTGCGATCGACGGCCCGCCTCGGCGGCACGTCGTCGGAGGGCTCGAGCTGCGGCGGCACCCCGCCGCCGGGCGCGCCACTCGGTCCGGACGCCCCCTCGGGACGGCCGTCGTCCTCGTTCAGCGACGCCAGCTCGGCCTCGACCTGCGCGGCGTCCTTCTCCTCCGCCATACCGATCGGCCCCTCCCGGCGGCCGTTGAGGAACTGCTCCACGACCGGATCGGTCGAGGTGAGCAGTTGCTCGCGCGGGCCGAACATGACCAGCTCGCGGCGGAACAGCAGCCCGAGGTTGTCCGGCACCGTGCGGGCCGTGCCGATGTCGTGGGTGACGATCAGGAAGGTGGCGTCGGTCCGCGCGTTGAGGTCGACGATCAGCTGGTTGAGGTACGCCACCCGGACCGGGTCGAGCCCCGAGTCCGGCTCGTCGAAGAGCACGATCTCCGGCTCCAGCACCAGGGCGCGGGCCAGCCCGGCCCGCTTGCGCATCCCGCCGGA
>DASPYH010000350.1:0-6341 GCA_035636875.1 Mycobacteriales bacterium
GGCCACTGGGACTCCTCGACTCCCTCGTCAGTCCTCACTCGTCCGTCGGTCCGGCTGTCACTCGTCCGTGTCACGGTGCAGCCGCCGCCGGATCGACAGCAACTCCAGCTCTGGCCTTCCCGCTATCAGCCGCTCGCACGCGTCCAGGACCTCGGTCACGTGCGCCGCGTCCGCCGCGACGGTAGCGACGCCGACCTGCGCCCTGCGGTGCAGGTCGGCGTGGCCCACCTCGGCCGCCGCCACCGCGTACCGCCGGCGCAGCTCCGCCACGACCGGCCGCACCGCGGCGCGTTTCTGCTTCAGCGAGTGCACGTCGCCGAGCAGCAGGTCGGCGACCAGCGACCCGGTGAACACCCTCCGGCTACCCCCGCGGCTTCTCGCGCAGCTCGAACGTCTCGATCACGTCATCGATCTTGATGTCGTTGAACGAGCCGAGCCCGATGCCGCACTCGTAGCCCTCGCGCACCTCGGTGGCGTCCTCCTTGAACCGCTTGAGCGACGTCACCGTCAGGTTGTCGGCCACCACCGAGCCGTCCCGGGTCAGTCGCGCCCTGGCGTTGCGGCGGATCTCCCCGGACCGGACGATGCAGCCGGCGATGTTGCCGACCCGCGGCACCCGGAAGACCTCGCGCACCTCCGCCGTGCCGAGCTGCACCTCCTCGTACTCGGGCCGCAGCATGCCTCGCAGGGCCGCCTCGATCTCGTCGATGGCCTGGTAGATCACGGTGTAGTGGCGGATCTCCACGCCCTCGCGGTCGGCCAGCTCGCGGGCCTTGCCCACCGGCCGGACGTTGAAGCCGATCACGATCGCGTCCGAGGCGGTGGCCAGGTTGACGTCGTCCTCGGTGATGCCGCCGACGCCGCGGTGGATGACCCGCAGCGACACGTCGTCGCTGACCTCGATCTTCAGCAGCGCGTCCTCCAGCGCCTCCACCGAGCCCGAGCCGTCGCCCTTGAGGATCAGGTTGAGCTGCTCGATCTGACCCTGCTTGAGCACGCGGTCCAGGTCGTCCAGCGAGATGCGCCGCCGCGACTTGGCCAGCTGCGCGTTGCGCTCGCGGGCCTGCCGCCGCTCGGCGATCTGCCGGGCGACCCGGTCCTCGTCGACGACCAGGAAGCTGTCGCCGGCACCGGGCACCGAGGTGAAGCCGAGCACCTGCACCGGACGGGCGGGACCCGCCTCGTCCAGCGTCCGACCGTTCTCGTCGAGCATCGCCCGCACCCGGCCGAACGCGTCGCCGGAGACGATCGAGTCGCCGAGATGCAGCGTGCCGCGCTGGACCAGCACCGTCGCCACCGGGCCGCGGCCGCGGTCGAGGTGTGCCTCGATCGCCACGCCCTGCGCGTCCTGCTCCGGGTTGGCCCGCAGGTCGAGCGAGGCGTCCGCGGTGAGAAGCACCGACTCGAGCAGGTCGTCGATCCCGATCCGCTGCCGAGCGGACACGTCGACGAACATCGTGTCGCCGCCGTACTCCTCGGCGACCAGCCCGTACTCGGTGAGCTGCTGGCGGATCTTGGCGGGGTTGGCCCCCTCCTTGTCGATCTTGTTCACCGCGACCACGATCGGCACGCCGGCGGCCTGGGCGTGGTTGAGCGCCTCGACGGTCTGCGGCATGACGCCGTCGTCCGCGGCGACGACCAGGATGACGATGTCGGTCACGTTCGCGCCGCGGGCACGCATGGCGGTGAACGCCTCGTGGCCCGGGGTGTCGATGAACGTGATCGGCCGCTCGCCGCCCTCGCTGGTATGCGCGATGACCTGGTACGCACCGATCGCCTGGGTGATCCCGCCGGCCTCGCCCTCCATCACGTTCGTGCGGCGAACGGCATCGAGCAGGCGGGTCTTGCCGTGGTCGACGTGACCCATGACGGTCACCACCGGCGGGCGGTCGACCAGGTCGGTGTCCTCGCCCTCGTTCTCCCCGAAGGTCAGGTCGAACGAGTCGAGCAGCTCGCGGTCCTCGTCCTCCGGGCTGACCACCTGGATCGTGTAGCCGAGCTCGGCACCGAGCAGCTCCAGCGTCTCGTCGCTCACCGACTGGGTCGCGGTGACCATCTCGCCGAGGTGGAACATCACCGTCACCAGCGAGGCCGGGTTGGCGTTGATCCGGTCGGCGAAGTCGGACAGCGAGGCGCCGCGGGGCAGCCGGATCACCTCGCCGTTCCCGCGCGGGACCTGGACGCCGCCGAGCGAGGGAGCCGACATGTTGTCGAACTCCTGACGCCGCTGCTTCTTGCTCTTGCGGCCGCGGACCGGGCCGCGACCGCCGCCACGGCCGAACGCGCCGGCCGTGCCGCCGCCGCGACCACGACCGCCGGCACCGGGACGGCCGCCGGGACCGCCGCGGAAGCCGCCGCCGGGGGCACCGCCAGGACCGCCGGTGCCAGCACCGGGACCACCGCGGAAGCCGCCGCCACCGGCACCGCCGGGACGACCCGCACCGCCGGCACCACCGGCACCGGGACCGCCGCGGAAACCGCCGCCGGGGGCACCGGGACGGCCACCAGGAGCGCCGGGACGGCCGGCCGGACCACCGCCGGGACGGCCTGGGGCGCCCGAGGTGCGGCCGGGCATCATGCCCGGGTTCGGGCGCGGACCGCCTGGACCCGGACCGGGGCGCGGACCGCCTGGACCGGGCCGCGGGCCGGCAGCGCCGGGGCCACCGGGACGGCCGGCGCCGGGACGCGGACTGCCGGCCGGAGCCGGACGCGGACCGCCGGGACCGGGACGGGGGCCGGCAGCACTGGGGCGCGGGGCCGGGGGACGCGGCGGCAGGCCTGGCGTGCTGCCCTGGTTGACGCCGAAGGGGTTGTTGCCGGGGCGCGGACCCGGGCGGGGCGGCAGTCCCGGAGTCGGACCGGCCGCGCCGTCACCGGCCGCCGGAGCGGAAGGGCCTGGCCGGGGGCCGGACGGCGCCGGGCCGGGCCGGGGGCCCGGGGTGACGCCGGGAGCGCTGGGTCGCGCCGGGGCCGGGGCCGCAGCGCCGGACGCTGCCGGAGCAGCGGGCATGGACGGACCGGGTGCCGGACGCGGGGCCGGCACCGAGGGGCCGGGACGCGCACCGGGGCCGGGCACCGTCGAGGGTGCCGAGCCGGTGCCGGCGCTCGACCGGCGACCGGGCCGCGGACCCGGTGCCGGCGCGCCACCGCCGCCACCGCCCGGGCTGGGGAAGGCTTCCTTGAGCCGGCGAGCCACCGGCGGTTCGATCGTGGAGGACGCGCTCTTGACGAACTCGCCCATCTCCTTGAGCTTGGCCAGAACGACCTTGCTCTCTACTCCGAGCTCCTTCGCGAGCTCATGTACGCGGGCCTTGCCTGCCACTGGTCTCCTCATCCGGAGCCGGGCGGCGACCCGCTCGGCTCAGCTAGTGGTGGAACGCGCTCATCGCTGGCGCTTCATCGAGTGCTCATCTGCCTGTCGACCTGCCTCGGGTCGTGGGGCGGGCACCTTGCCCACTCCAGGGGTTGCATCCGGGACGTGCTGCGCAACGTACTCACGAAGGGCTGCGGCGTCGAGCACCCCGGTCACGCGCAGGGCGCGGCCGAAGGCCCGGCGCCGCTCCGCGAGGTCGAGGCAACCGGTTGCGAGGTGCAGCGACGCACCTCGGCCCGGCGACCGGCGACGGGGGTCAGGAACGAGCCGGAGACCGGACGGACCGTCGACCACCACGACACGCAGCAGCTCGGAGGCCGGCGAACGCTGACGGCAGCCGACGCAGGTGCGCACGGGCACCGACGACGTCCGACGGACCACTCTCAGTCTACCCCGCGGACGGCGTGTCGCGCGGCATCCGCGCTTCGGCCGGCTCGACCGGACGGGTCCCGGACGGCCCGGGCGCGCCGGTGCGGACAGCGCCAGCAGTGCGGGCGGCGCCAACGGATCCCGGCGTGGACGCCGTCCGGCCAGAACCGCCCGACCCGGGCGCGGGCGCGGTGCGGGCGGCGCCAGCGGTGCGGGCGGCGCCAGCAGTGCGGGCCGCGCCCGCAGGGCGGGTGCTCCCGGCCGGTCCACTCCCACCCTGGGCCACACCGGCAGCGGCCGGGTCGGTTGCGGCGCCGGCGACAGGCGGTTGGGCCGGCGTTGCCGGCGCGGCATCGCTGCGGATGTCGATCCGCCACCCGGTCAGCCGAGCGGCGAGCCGAGCGTTCTGGCCCTCTCGACCGATCGCCAGCGAGAGCTGGTAGTCCGGCACGACCACGCGCGCTGCCCTGGCGACGGGGTCGACGATCTCCACCGAGATCACCTCGGCCGGCGACAGCGCATGCGCGATGAACGTGGCCGGATCGTCCGACCAATCGACGATGTCGATCTTCTCGCCGTGCAGCTCGGAGACGACGTTGCGGACCCGCGTGCCGAGCGGGCCGATGCACGCCCCCTTCGGGTTGACCCCGGGGACGGTGGACCGCACCGCGATCTTCGACCGGTGGCCAGCTTCCCTGGCGACCGCGGGGATCACGACCGTGCCGTCGGCGACCTCGGGCACCTCGAGCGCGAAGAGCTTCCGCACCAGGTTGGGGTGCGTACGACTCAGCGTTATCGAGGGCCCCCGCATTCCCTTCGTGACGCCCACGACGTACGCCTTGATCCGGGTGCCGTGCTCGTACCGCTCCCCCGGCACCTGCTCCGGCGGCGGCAGGACGGCCTCGATCTTGCCCAGGCTCACCAGCACGATCCCGCGCTCGGCCCGGCTCTCGTGGTGCTGCACGACACCGGCGACGATGTCGCCCTCGCGCCCGGAGTACTCCCCGTAGGTGATCTCGTGCTCGGCGTCGCGCAGCCGCTGCAGGATCACCTGCTTGGCGGTCATCGCGGCGATCCGGCCGAAGCCCTGTGGCGTGTCGTCCCACTCCCGGCGGACCGCGCCGTCCTCGTCGAGCTCCTGCGCCCAGACGGTCACCGCACCGGTCTTGCGGTCGACTTCCACCCGGGCGTCCGGCTGCGGCCCCTCGGTGTGCTTGTACGCGGTGAGCAGGGCGGTCTCGATCGCCTCGACCACGGTGTCGAAGGAGATCTCCTTCTCCCGCTCGATTGCGCGCAGCGCTGCGATGTCGACGTTCACGAACCCTCCTCCCCACCCGGTTCCGGACCGGCTGTCTCGCGGTGGTCGGCCTGCCCGAACTCCACCTGCACCCGGCCAGGGCCGAGCTCGGCATACCCGTGCCGACTGCGTCGACCGCCCGCGTCCAGCTCGACGCCGCCCTGGTCGGCGCGCACGACGCGCGCCTCGACCGTCCGGCCGTCGACCGGCACCAGCACCCGCCGCCCAGTCGCGCGCCGCCAGTGCCGCGGCTCGGACAGCGGCCGGTCCACCCCGGGCGAGCTGACCTCCAGCACGTACGGCGCCTGGCCGAGCAGGTCGTCGTGCTCGTCGAGCACGCCGGACACCGCCCGGCTGACCTCGGCGACGCCGTCCAGCGACACGCCGCCGTCGGAGTCGATCACCACCCGCACCACCCGCCGCCGGCCGGCACGGCTGACGTCGACCTCCTCGAGGTCGTAGCCGGCCGCCCGCACGGCCGGCTCGACCAGCGTCGCCAGCCGGTCCCGGTGGGCCGCCCCGGACGCCATGGTCGAGCCTCCTCACCGGTCACAGCCGAACCACACGAGGGTAACTGGTCAACCCTTCGGACACGAGGAGTGACGAGGCGACGTCGCCGTTACCCGAGCGGGTGGCCCGAAACCTGTCCGGATGCTCTGGGAGACTTCCGTACCGTGGCCGCTGTCCCCCGTCGCCGCGTGCTGGCCTCGGGCCTGACCGCGATCGTCGGGCTGGCGGGGCTGGCCGGCTGCACCGGTCGCCGCGGACTCGGCCCCTCGATCGCGCCGTCCCCGACGCCGCCCCCGCCGCCCGACCCGCTGCTCGCCGAGCTCGCGGACGAGCGCCGGCTGCTGGCGGCGTACGACGCCACCGGGGCCGCCCACCCGACGCTGGCCGCCCGGACCGCGCCGCTGCGGGCGGACCACGCCGAGCACGAGGCGGCGCTCGCCCAGGCGGTCGACGCCGCCGGAAGCACACCCCCCGCCCCGACCGGCTCTCCCGTCCCGCCGATCCAGGTGCCGGGCCCATCCACCGCGGTGCTCGCCACGCTGCGGGCCGCCGAGCGTGCCGCGGCCGCCGCCCGGACCGCCGCCGCGCTGACCGCTCCCGGGGACCGCGCCGGCCTGCTCGCCAGCATCGCGGCGAGCGAGGCGACGCACGAGGTGATGCTGCGGTGACCTCGCCGTCGGCGTCACCGGGGCCGTCCGGGCAGGTCGAGGCGCTGCAGGCCGCGCTGGCCGGCGAGCACGCGGTGGTCTGGGGCTACGGCGTCGTCGGAGGCAAGGCCGACGCCGCGCTGCT
>DASPYH010000351.1:0-5023 GCA_035636875.1 Mycobacteriales bacterium
GCCGCGGCCCAGGTGCAGCGCGGCGGCGAGTTCGTCGACGGCGAACTCGCTGACCTCCGGCACGCCGGGGTGCCCGGTGTCGGCGTGGCCCCGGCGGGTGGTCGAGCAGGTCGCGGGGGCGGCGGTGGGCGAACTTGGCCAGCGCGGCGAGTTGCCCGGCGGCGACCCAGGCGGCGAGCCGCTCCCACCCGCGGACCGCGTCGATCAGCTGTTCGTCGTCCATGTCCGCCGGCGGTACAACGGGCAGCGCCGCGGCGAGTGCCGGGCCGGGTGGACCGTCGAACGACGTGTCGAACATGTGTGCGATTCTACCGAGGACACCCGGCTTCGACCCGGTTGTCCACAACCCCCGAACGAGTGGTGATTCCCCGGTGTGACTAGGGACGGTGCAGATCCTCGGTGGCTCCATCGGCCCTCCGATCACCCAGGCGACGTCGGTTCAGGCGGCTCGCTCATCCGGTCGGTGTCCGGACTACCCTCGCCGCCGTGCCCGAGGTCCTTGTGGTCGACACCGCGACGCCGGCTGTGACGGCCGCCGTCGTCCGGGTCCGGCCGGGCCGGGTCGAGGCGCTGTCCGTACAGGTGGCAGCCGATGCGCGCCGGCACGGTGAGCTGCTCGCGCCCGAGGTGGCGGACGCGCTCGCCGCGGCCGGGCTCGTCCCGGGCGACCTGGCGGCGGCGGTCGCCGGGCTCGGTCCGGGACCGTTCACCGGGCTGCGGGTTGGTCTGGTCACCGCGGCCGCGCTCGCCGACGCGCTGCAGATCCCGGCGTACGGGGTCTGCTCGCTGGACGGGCTGGCCTTGCCGGTCGCGGCACGCGGCCGCGTCCTCGCGGTGACGGATGCCCGGCGGCGCGAGGTCTACTGGGCGGCGTACGAGGACGGCAGCCGGATCGCCGGACCGGAGGTGTCCCGGCCGGCGGACCTGGCCGGCCTGGCGCGCAAGCTCGGCGTCGAGGTGGCCACCGGCGCGGGCGCTCGACGGTACGTGGACGTGCTCGGCCTGCCGGTCACCGGACCAGATTCGCCGGACCCGGTCGCGCTGGCACGCCTCGCCGCCTGGCGCGTGCTCGCCGGGGCACCGACCGAGCCGCTGACCCCGCTCTACCTGCGCCGCCCGGACGCCGTCGAGCCGGGCCGTCCCAAGGCGGTCACCGCCGCCGGAGCGAAGGGCACGGTGAGCGCCCCCGCCCGGCCGCTCGTCCCGACGGCCGCGGCCTCGGGGGGCCCGAGGGGGACACGGTGAGCGGCGCCTGGCCGCTTGTCCCGAACGATCGCGGCGTCGGAGGACCCGAGGGGGACACGGTGAGCGCCGCCTGGCGGCTCGTCCCGAACGGCCGCGGCCTCGGGGGCCCGAGGGGGGACACCGTGAGCGCTGCCGCCCGGCCGCTCGTCCCGACGACCGCCGGGCGGCGAGAAACACCGTGAGCGCCGCCCTGCGACTCACGTCCGAGCGAGCGGCCGCCTCCCGCCGCTGGGAGCGGGCGACACCATGAACGCGCCGGCACCGGCGGTGGTGCTGACCCGGATGCGGTGGTGGCACGTCGCCGAGGTGATGGTGCTCGAGGACGAGCTGTTCGAGGCCGAGACCTGGTCCGCGGCCGCGTTCTGGAACGAGTTGGCCGAGACGGCCAGCCGCCACTACGTCGTGGCCGCGGCGGACGAGCGGGTGGTGGGGTACGCGGGACTGGCCATCTTCGGCGACGAAGCGCACGTGCTCACGGTCGGCGTTGCCGGCTCGGCGCAGGGCCGCGGGATCGGGACGGCACTGCTGCGGGACCTGCTCGCGGTCGCCGACCTGCGCGGCGCGCGGCGGGTGATGCTGGACGTGCGGGCGGACAACGAGGTGGCGCAGCGGCTCTACCGGCGGCACGGCTTCGTGCCGGTCGGCCGTCGCCGGCGCTACTACCAGCCCAGCGGGGTGGACGCCGTGGTGATGGCGCATGGGTGAGCGATCGCGGGCGGGAGGGCGAGCCCGGCCTTCGGGTGCCGGGTCGTCGTTGGCGGGACGTCCGGCGGAGCCGCTGGTGCTGGGCTTCGAGACCTCCTGCGACGAGACCGGCGTCGGGCTGGTCCGCGGCCATCGGCTGCTCGCCGACGCGGTCGCGTCCAGTGTGGACAGCCATGCCCGGTACGGTGGGGTGGTGCCGGAGGTGGCGTCGCGGGCGCATCTGGAGGCGATGGTGCCGACCGTGCACCGGGCCTTCGAGACCGCCGGGGTGCGGCCGTCCGATGTGGACGCGATCGCGGCGACCGCCGGGCCCGGGCTGAGCGGGGCGCTGCTGGTCGGTATCGCGGCGGCCAAGGCGTACGCGCTGGCGCTGGGCAAGCCGCTGTACGGCGTGAACCACCTCGCCGCCCACGTCGCGGTGGACACGCTGGAGCACGGCCCGCTTCCGGAGCCGTGCGTGGCGCTGCTGGTCTCCGGTGGGCACTCGTCGCTGCTGCTGGTCCCGGACCTCGCCGAGGACGTGCGGCCGCTGGGCGCCACGATCGACGACGCGGCCGGGGAGGCGTTCGACAAGGTCGCCCGGCTGCTCGGGCTGCCATTCCCGGGCGGCCCACCGCTCGACCGGGCCGCGCGGGACGGCGACCCGGCCGCCGTACGGTTCCCGCGCGGGCTCAGCGGCCCCCGCGACCCGGCGTACGACTTCTCCTTCTCCGGGTTGAAGACGGCGGTGGCACGGTGGGTGGAGGCCCGGCAGCGGGCCGGCGAACCGGTGTCGGTCGCGGACGTGGCCGCGTCGTTCCAGGAGGCGGTCGTCGACGTGCTGACCGCGAAGGCGATTCGCGCGTGCCGGGATACCGGCGTCGAGCACCTGCTCGTCGGCGGCGGGGTCGCGGCGAATTCGCGGCTCCGGGCGCTGGCCAGGCAGCGGTCCGCCGCCGCCGGGATCCGGCTGCGGGTGCCGCGGCCCGGGCTGTGCACGGACAACGGCGCGATGGTGGCCGCGCTCGGCTCGCGGTTGGTGGCGGCCGGCAAGTCGCCGTCGAGGCTCGACCTCCCGGCCGACTCGGCCCTGCCGGTGCAGACCGTGCAGGTGTGAGAGTGCTGATCAGCCGCGCGCGGGTGGGCACGGTTGGCGCCCGCGAACGGGAGACCGAGCGGGTGGGCACCTTTGGCCACCGCGAGCGGGAGACCGAGCGGGAGACCGAGCGGGAGACATGGTGAGCGTCCGCATGTGGGAAGCGGTCGCCGCGCCCGGGCGGCTTCCCGACCTGGTCTCCTGGGTGCTCGCGGCGGCGCCGCCGGCCGCCGCGGTCTACCGGTCCGCCGACGACCGGGTGGTGGTGATCGACCCGGCGGGCGCGGACCCTGGCCCGCCGCCCGCCGACCTGGTTGCCGGCGACCCGCACGCCTGGGACTTCGAACCCGTGCGCCGTACGCTCCCGCCGCCCTGGTGATCGGGGGAGCTGCCGTCTCCCGACCGGACCGCTCCGGGTTCGGCCCTCGGACGACCGCATGATCACCGGGATCGGGCTGCTGGCGCTCGCGGCGGCGGTGCTCGTCGGCGGTGCCGAGCTGTTCGCCGAGCACGCGGCGGCGGCCGGGCGGAGGCTGGGCCTCACCGCGCTCGCGGTCGGGCTGCTGCTAGCTGGCGCCGAGCCCGAGGAGCTGGTCACCGGCGTGCTGGCCGCCGTCCGGAACCGGCCCGGTCTCGCCGCCGGCGACGCGATCGGCGCCAACCTGACCATGCTGACCGCGGCGCTCGGTCTCGCCGCGCTGGCCCGGCCGCTGCCGATCGGCCGGCGGGTCCGCTCGTACGCCGTCCTGTCCGCGGTCGCCGGCGGCCTCGCCCTCGCCGCCCTGGCCGGCGGGCGGGTGTCGCGGGTGGAGGGCGCGCTGCTGCTCGGCGCGTACGCGGCGCTGGTCGCGCTGATCTGGTGGCGCGAGCGGGAGCCGCCCGCACTCGGCGAGCTGGCCGAGACCGGTGGCGAGGACGACGGCAGGTCGCCCAGCCTCGGCCTGCTGCTCGCCGTGGCCGGCGTCGGGCTGATGCTCCTCGGCGGCCAGGCAGCGGTCTCCGGCGCGGTCCGCGTGGTCGAGGCGCTCGGGCAGGACGACACGGCCGTCGGTCTCACCCTGCTGGCGCTGGCCACCACGGCCGAGCTCTTCGCGCTGGTCTGGGCGGCGGCCCGGCGCGGCGCCAGCGAACTCGCCGTGGCCGGCGTGGTCGGCTCCGCGGCCTACAACGCCACCGCGACGCTCGGCGCGGCCGCTCTGGCCCGGCCGCTCGTGGTGAGCGGGCTGGGCTGGGCCGCCGCGGCCGCCGCCGCCCTGCCGCTGGTCGTGGTCGCGCTCGCGGCGCGGCGCGGGCGGCTCGGCCGACCTGCCGGCGCGCTGCTCGCCGCCGCCTATGTCGCCTACGTGGTGGTGACGCTCACCTGAGGGCCGGTCAGATCAGCCGGCGGTCGGTGGCCCAGCGCGACAGCTCGTACCGGTTGGACAGCTGCAGCTTGCGCAGCACGGAGGACACGTGTGTCTCGACCGTCTTGACCGAGATGAACAGCTGGGAGGCGATCTCCTTGTACGCGTACCCGCGGGCCAGCAACCGCAGCACCTCCCGCTCCCGCTGGGTGAGCTGGTCCAGCTCCGGGTCGTGCACCGGGGCGTCCGGGTGCCGGGTGAACGCGTCGAGCACGAAGCCGGCCAGCCGCGGCGAGAAGACGGCGTCGCCGTCCGCGACCCGCCGGATGGCCGCGGCCAGGTCGGCTCCGGAGATCGTCTTCGTCACGTAGCCGCGCGCGCCGGCCCGGATCACCCCGATCACGTCCTCCGCCGCGTCGGACACCGACAGCGCCAGGAACCGCACGTCGGGCTGCTCCGGGCGTACCCGCTCCAGGACCGCCCGACCGCCGCCGTCCGGCATGTGCACGTCGAGCAGCACGACGTCCGGCTTGAACCGGGCGATGGCGGCGACCGCCTCGGCCACGCCGCCGGCCTCGCCGACGATCTGCACCTCGGCGTCGCCGGAGTCGGCCAGCTCGGCCCGCACGCCGGACCGGAACATCGAGTGGTCGTC
>DASPYH010000352.1:0-2441 GCA_035636875.1 Mycobacteriales bacterium
CCACTGCCGGTGCCCCGGACCGGGTGGGGGCGCCATGACCACCGGCGAGCCCGTCCCGGACCGAGCCGACTTCGCGCGACTCGCCCGCACCCACCGGGTGGTCCCGGTCACCCGCCGGCTGCTCGCCGACGGCGAGACGCCGGTCGGTGTCTACCGCAAGCTGGCGGGCGGGCGGCCCGGCACCTTCCTGCTGGAGTCCGCCGAGCACGGCCGGTCCTGGTCGCGCTGGTCCTTCGTGGGCGTGCGGTCGGTCGCCACCCTGTCCGAGCGCGACGGCCGCGCGGTGTGGACCGGCACGCCGCCGCCGGGCGCGCCGAAGGGAGGCGACCCGCTGGAGGTGCTCGCGGCGACGTGGCGGGCCCTGCTCGGTCCGCCGCCGAGCGGCGAGCTCGGCGACCTGCCGCCGCTGACCGGCGGCCTCGTCGGCTACCTCGGCTACGACGTCGTACGCCGGCTCGAGCGGCTCCCGGACTACGCCGCCGACGACCTGGGGCTGCCCGAGCTGACCATGCTCGTGGCCACGGACGTCGCCGTCGTCGACCACCACGAGGCGAGCGTCCTGCTGGTGGCCAACGCGATCGTCCCCGCCGGCGCCGCGGGTTCCACCGTTGACGCGGCGTACGACGACGCGGTGTCCCGGTTGGACGCCATGACCCGCGAGCTGGCCACCGCCTCCGAGCCGAGCGTGGCGACGACCCGGCCGGTGCCGCCGGTCACCCACGTCTCCCGCACCCCGCCGGGGCAGTACCAGCCCTCGGTCAAGGCGGCGCTGGACGCGGTGCGCGCCGGCGAGGTCTTCCAGGTGCAGGTCGGGCAGCGGTTCGAGGCTCCGACGACCGCGGACGCGCTCGACGTCTACCGGGTGCTGCGGACGCTGAACCCCTCGCCGTACATGTACCTGCTGCGGTTGGACGGTTTCGACATCGTCGGCTGCAGCCCGGAGGCGCTGGTGACGGTGACTGGCGGTCGGGCGGTGCTGCACCCGATCGCCGGCACCCGGCCACGCGGCGACACCCCGGAGCGGGACGCCCAGCTGGCCGCCGAGCTGGTCGCGGACGTCAAGGAGCGCGCCGAGCACGTGATGCTCGTCGACCTCGCCCGCAACGACCTGGGCCGGGTCTGCGCCCCCGGCACCGTGCGGGTGGTCGAGTTCGGGGGGCTCGAGCGGTACTCGCACGTCTGGCACATCGTCTCGACGGTCACCGGAGAGGTGGCCGCGGGGCGGGACGCGCTGGACGTGCTGTCCGCGTGCTTTCCGGCCGGCACCCTGACCGGGGCACCGAAGGTGCGGGCGATGCAGCTCATCGACGAGCTCGAGCCGGTGCGGCGCGGGGTGTACGGCGGAGCGGTCGGCTACCTGGACGCCGCCGGCGACCTTGACATGGCGATCGCGATCCGGACCGCGGTGCTGCGGGACGGGACCGCGTACGTGCAGGCGTCGGCCGGCATCGTGGCCGACAGCGACCCGGCCGCCGAGGAGCAGGAGACCCGGAACAAGGCCCGTGCCGTGCTGCAGGCGCTGGCCACCGCGCAGACGCTCGCGCCGCCCGAGGTGCGGTGAGGGCGGCGCGGCGGGAGTTGGCCGTGGTGGCGCTGCTGGTCGCCGCCGGCGGAGGCCTGGCGCTGCTCGCCGCGAACCGCCCGTGGCTGCGGCTGGCCGCGCCCCGACGGCCCCCGCTGCCCGACGTCACGCTCGCGCTCGCCGGCCGAGACCTCGAACCGCTGGTGCCCACGCTCGGAGTGGTCGGGCTGGCCGGCGTGGTCGGGCTGCTCGCGACCCGCCGGTGGGGCCGGCTCGCCATCGGCGTCGTGCTGGCGGCGGCCGGCGCCGGCGTGCTGGTGCGCGCGCTGGTCCACCTCGCGTCGCCGGGGGCCGGCGAGGTCCGCGAGCTGCTCGCCGACTCCGGTCGCGCCGGCGGGGTTGCCCGCGGCGCGACGATCGCCGCCACGGCGGTGCCCGCCTGGCCGCTGGTCGCCGCGCTCGGCGGCCTGCTGCTGGCCGCCGGCGGGCTCGGCGCGGTGTTGCGCAGCCGCCGCTGGCCGACGATGTCCGCCCGGTACGACCGCCCGGCCGAGCGCCGAGCCGACGGCCGCTCCGCGCCGCTGTGGGACGCGCTCGACAGCGGCCAGGACCCGACCGAGCCGGACCCGATCGAGCCGGACCCCCGGTCGCACCCGCGCTGACGCGGGACGGGGCCGGCGGAAGCGGCCAGGACCCGACCGCGCCCGCGCTGACGCGCGAGTGTGCCGGCGGAGCCGAGGTGGACCGGCCTGACCCAGCCCGTACCTGGCTCGAACACGGCCCTGACCCGGGGCCGCGCAGGCTCAGGCACGTACCGTGACCTGGAGGAGGGCGGCGCGTGGGGGAGAGCAGGGGACTGGTGCTCGTCGTCGAGGACGAGCGGGCCATCGCCGACCTGATCCGGCTCTACCTGGCCCGC
>DASPYH010000353.1:0-11667 GCA_035636875.1 Mycobacteriales bacterium
CACCCGCGAGCTCGAGGACGGCTGGACGGTGGTCACCCTCGACGGGTCCTACGCGGCCCACTGGGAGCACACCGTCGCGCTCACCGAGGACGGGCCGTGGGTGACGACCGCCGAGGACGGCGGTGCCGGCCGGCTGGCCGAGCTCGGCGTGAGGGTGGCGCAGCGGGCATGACGGGCCCGTCCGACCCCGGCTCGATGCGGGCAGGCAATGCCGACCGCGAGCGCGTCGTGCGTGCGCTGAACGATGCCTTCGCCGAAGGCCGGCTCGACGTCGGCGAGCTGGACGAGCGGGTGTCGCGGGCGTACGCGGCGAAGACACTCGACCAGCTGGGCCCGCTGACCGCGGACCTGCCGGTGCCCCGGCACGAGGTCGAGCGGACGCGGGGAGCCGCGCCGCAGCCGGGATGGCCGGCTCGCGAGGTCGAGCCGGGCGGCGAGCACCGTGCCTGGCGAAGGGCGGTCACCGGCGCGGTGGCCGTGTTCCTGGTCAACGTGCTGATCTGGGCGGTGGTCTCGATCAGCACCCAGTCCTGGATCTACTTCTGGCCGGTCTGGCTGCTGATCCCCCTGGTCCTCACCGTGGCCAGAGGGTTCCGCCCCGGTCGTCGCGACGGCTGATCCGTTTTGCCCTACCGGTCCGGCCTGCGTACACTGTGACGTCGGCGTTCGCGCCGCCGCTTTGCCGTGCTGTGGCCGCACCGGAAAGTGGCGCCCTCGAGCTGCGAAGGCCGTGACCGGGAAGACAAGCAGAGTAGTTAGCGGAGGACATGCCCAAGAAGGACGGAGCCATCGAGGTCGAGGGCCGCGTGGTCGAGCCCCTGCCCAACGCGATGTTCCGGGTTGAGCTGTCCAACGGACACCGGGTTCTCGCCCACATCAGCGGCAAGATGCGGCAGCACTACATCCGCATCCTGCCCGAGGACCGGGTGGTCGTGGAGCTCTCGCCGTACGACCTGTCCCGCGGACGCATCGTCTACCGCTACAAGTGATCCCACCCGCTGGCCACGCGGCTGGCAGCACCGAGGAGAAGGCACAGCCGTGAAGGTCAAGCCGAGCGTCAAGCCGATCTGCGACAAGTGCAAGGTGATCCGCCGCCACGGCCGGGTCATGGTGATCTGCGAGAACCTGCGCCACAAGCAGCGCCAGGGCTGAGTCGCCGAGACACACCCCTCGCGCCCCACCCCGCCGCGAGGCGGGAGCACCTCCGGTCGGAGGCCGGAGCCACGTTCGCCGCGAGCGTGGACGGGGCTGCGACAGACCTCCGCGAGAAGAAGGAGTCCCGCCCGCATGGCACGCCTCGCCGGCGTCGACCTCCCCCGCGAGAAGCGGCTGGAGATCGCGCTCACGTACATCTACGGCATCGGCAAGACCCGAGCGCACGAGACACTGGCCGGCACCGGCGTCAGCGCCGACCTGCGCGCCCGCGACCTGAACGACGAGGACCTGGTCCGCCTCCGCGACTGGATCGACGGGCACTACCGGGTCGAGGGCGACCTCCGTCGTGAAGTTCAGGCCGACATCCGTCGCAAGATCGAGATCGGCTGCTACCAGGGCATCCGGCACCGCCGCGGCCTGCCGGTGCACGGCCAGCGCACCAAGACCAACGCCCGGACCCGCAAGGGGCCGAAGAAGACCATCGCCGGCAAGAAGAAGGCCGGACGGAAGTAGGAGACGCCAAGACATGCCTCCCAGGGCTCGTACGGCCGCCGGCGTCAAGAAGGTCCGGCGCAAGGAGAAGAAGAACGTCGCCCACGGGCACGCCTACATCAAGAGCACGTTCAACAACACGATCGTGTCGATCACCGACCCGACCGGCAACGTGATCTCGTGGGCGTCCTCGGGGCACGTCGGGTTCAAGGGCTCCCGGAAGTCCACCCCGTTCGCCGCCCAGCTCGCGGCCGAGAACGCCGCGCGCAAGGCGCAGGAGCACGGCATGCGCCGGGTCGACATCTTCGTCAAGGGACCCGGCGCCGGGCGGGAGACCGCGATCCGCTCGCTGCAGGCCACCGGCCTCGAGGTCGGCTCCATCCAGGACGTCACACCGCAGCCGCACAACGGCTGCCGCCCGCCGAAGCGCCGCAGGGTCTGAGGACTGAGGAGATACTGGACGATGGCCCGTTACACCGGCGCCGACTGCCGGCTCTGCCGGCGCGAGAAGATGAAGCTGTTCCTCAAGGGCAGCAAGTGCGAGAGCCCCAAGTGCCCGATCGAGATCCGGCCGTACCCGCCGGGCGAGCACGGCCGTGGCCGCACCAAGGACTCCGAGTACCTGCTGCAACTGCGCGAGAAGCAGAAGGCCCGCCGGGTGTACGGCGTGCTGGAGAAGCAGTTCCACGGGTACTACGAGGAGGCCAACCGCAAGACCGGCAAGACCGGCGAGGTCCTGCTGCAGATCCTCGAGTCGCGGCTGGACAACGTGGTCTACCGAGCCGGGTTCGCCCCGTCCCGAGACGCCGCGCGGCAGCTCGTCCGGCACGGCCACTTCCTGGTCAACGGCAGGAAGGTGGACATCCCGTCGTACCGGGTGAAGCCGAGCGACATCGTCGAGGTGCGCGAGAAGTCCCGGGAGCTGACCCCGTTCGTGGTCGCCCGGGCGCAGGCCGGGTCCCGGCCGGTGCCGGCGTGGCTGGAGGTCATCGCGAACAGGATGCGCATCCTCGTGCACTCCCTGCCGGCCCGGCAGGTCATCGACACGCCGGTCCAGGAGCAGCTCATCGTCGAGCTCTACTCGAAGTAGTGCCGTGAGGCGCGGGCGACCGCGCTCGCGCCTCCTCAGAATCTGGCCGTCATATGGCGGGCGGCCGGGAAGGAACGACAATGCTGATCACTCAGCGCCCCACCCTGACCGAGGAGCCGATCGGCGACTACCGGTCCCAGTTCGTCATCGAGCCGCTCGAGCCCGGCTTCGGCTACACCCTCGGCAACTCGCTGCGCCGCACGCTGCTGTCCTCGATCCCGGGCGCCGCGGTCACCAGCATCCGCATCGACGGCGTGCTGCACGAGTTCACGACGGTGCCCGGCGTCAAGGAGGACGTCACCGACCTCATCCTCAACCTCAAGGAGCTGGTCGTCAGCTCCGAGAGCGACGAGCCGGTGACCATGTACCTGCGCAAGCAGGGCCCCGGCGAGGTAGCCGCGGCGGACATCGCACCGCCGGCGGGGGTCACGGTGCACAACCCGGACCTGCACCTCGCCACCATCAACAAGAAGGGCCGGCTGGAGATCGAGCTGGTGGTCGAGCGCGGCCGCGGCTACGTGCCGGCGACGCAGAACAAGCAGCCCGGCCAGGAGATCGGCCGGATCCCGGTGGACTCGATCTACTCGCCGGTCCTCAAGGTGACCTACCGGGTCGAGGCGACCCGGGTCGAGCAGCGCACCGACTTCGACAAGCTCATCGTCGACGTCGAGACCAAGCCGTCGATCCTGCCCCGGGACGCGATGGCCAGCGCCGGCAAGACGCTGGTCGAGCTGTTCGGCCTGGCCCGCGAGCTGAACGTCGAGGCCGAGGGCATCGAGGTCGGCCCGTCGCCGCAGGAGCAGGAGAACCTGGCCAACTTCTCGATGCCGATCGAGGAGATGGAGCTGACCGTGCGCTCGTACAACTGCCTGAAGCGGGAGGGCATCCACACCGTCGGCGAGCTGATCTCGCGCAGCGAGGCGGACCTGCTCGACATCCGCAACTTCGGTGCCAAGTCGATCGACGAGGTCAAGATGAAGCTGGCCCAGATGGGTCTGTCCCTCAAGGACAGCCCGCCCGGCTTCGACCCGGCGAACGTCGTCGACACGTACGGCACGGACGACTACGACGGCGCCGGCGACTCGGACTATGCCGAGACCGAGCAGCTCTGACGAGCGCTCGGGGCACGAGACCGAGCAGCTCTGACCGGTGCCCTTCGCACGAGACCGAGCAGCGTTGAACGAGGAGAGCGACAGTCATGCCCCAGCCCACCAAGGGTGCCCGACTCGGCGCCGGCCCGGCGCACCAGCGACTGATGCTGGCGAACCTGGCCACCGCGCTGTTCGAGCACGGGAGGATCACCACGACGGAGGCCAAGGCCAAGCGGCTGCGCCCGCTCGCCGAGCGCCTGATCACCTTCGCCAGGCGCGGCGACCTGCACGCCCGCCGTCAGGTGATGACGGTCGTGCGGGACAAGGACGTGGTGCACACCCTCTTCGAGGAGATCGGTCCGCGGTTCGCGCAGCGAGCGGGTGGTTACACCCGGATCGTCAAGGTGGTGCCGCGCAAGGGTGACAACGCGCCGATGGCGGTGATCGAGCTGGTCGAGGCGCAGACCGTGGCACAGCAGGCGGTCGGCGAGGCCGAGCGGGCCCGGGGTAGCCGGTTCATCTCCCGCCGCGCCCGGACCCGTGCGGCGGCCGGTGCCGCGGCTGGGGCCGAGTCGGCCGAGGCGGGCGTCGTCGGGTCGGCCGAGGCGACCGAGGCCGGTGCCGAGCCGGTGGAGGCCGACTCCGTCGAGGCGACCGCGGTCGGCGACGGTGGCCCGGTGACGGTGGAGGCCGCGGACGCGGCCGACGGGGCGCAGGAGGTGGCCGGGACGACGGACCTCGCCGAGCCGCAGGACGCCACCCCGATCGACGACGCCGACGACGCCGAGGAGACCGGGGACACCGCCGGCAAGGCCTGAGGTGACGCACGATCCCGACGAGCCCGCCGCTCCTGAACAGGACGGCGGGCTCGTCGGTGTGTCGGCGCCACACCGCGCAGCCCGCACGGGTGCGCCGGCGGGCGGGCCCGGTGCGGCCGGAGCGTGGAGCGGGGTCCTGCGGGTCCGGCTGGATCTGGCGTACGACGGAGGCGGGTTCGCCGGGTGGGCGGCCCAGCCGGGGCAGCGGACCGTGCAGGGCACGGTGGAAGGAGCGCTGGCCACGGTGCTGCGGGCACCGGTCGCGCTGACGGTCGCGGGGCGTACGGACGCGGGCGTGCACGCGACCGGGCAGGTCGCGCACGGCGACGTGCCGGTCGAGGCATGGGAGTCGGCGGCAGGCACGCTGGTCCGCCGGCTCGCCGGGGTGCTGCCGCCGGACGTACGGGTGCGGCGGGTGGAGCCGGCGCCGGCCGGGTTCGACGCGCGCTTCTCGGCGCTCTGGCGGCGGTACGCGTACCGGGTCAGCGACGACCCGACGGGCGCCGACCCGCTACGCCGGCACGACACGCTCGCCTGGCCGCGGCCGCTGGACCTCGACGCGCTGCGGGCCGCGAGCACCGGCCTGCTGGGTGAGCACGACTTCACCGCGTACTGCCGCCGCCGCGAGGGTGCGACGGCGGTGCGGACCCTGCAGCAGCTGGACTGGGCCCGGGGCGGCGACGACGGGGTGCTGACCGCGGTCGTCCGCGCGGACGCCTTCTGCCACTCGATGGTGCGCGGCATGGTCGGCGCGCTGCTCGCGGTCGGCGAGGGCCGCCGGCCGCCGGACTGGCCGGCGTCCCTGCTCGACGCGGCCGCCCGCAGCGGCGCCGTCACCGTCGCCCCCGCGCACGGCCTCACCCTGGTCGGTGTCGGCTACCCGCCGGACTCCGAGCTGGCCGCCCGCGCGGTGGCGACCCGCCACCGGCGCCTTGGGATCGGGCGTTCCCAGGCGGAGTGAGCCACGCTACCCAGCGCGGCGCCTCCCCGACGCAGCCGCCATCCTCGGCCCCCACGGCGGGACGCCGAGATGGGCCCGGTGGAGCGACCTGGACGGGCCCGCGGGGCGGCCTCGTGGACGGCTGAGCCGGCTCCGCTGGACGGAGCGCCGGACGGAGGCGGGCCCGCCGAACCGAGTGCCGGACTAGCATCGCGGGTGCACGGTTGACCGGTCCCGTCCTGGGAAAGGTGATGCACCGTGAGCGTCCGCACCTGGATCGACAGCTGGCCGGTGTATCGACAGCTGACCGGGTCCGACCCGCTCGGCCGGGGCAAGGCCGCCGAGTCCATCCGCTCCGCCACGCTGGCACCGCGCACCGCCAGCGCCGACCGCGTCGCGCACTCGGTGTGCCCCTACTGCGCCGTCGGCTGCGCGCAGAAGGTCTACGTCGCCGACGAGCGGGTCGTCCAGATCGAGGGCGACCCGGACTCACCCATCAGCCGCGGTCGGCTGTGCCCGAAGGGCAGCGCCAGCAAGCAGCTGGTCACCGGGCCGCAGCGCGAGCAGAAGGTGCTCTACCGCGCGCCGTACGCCACTGCCTGGACCGAGCTGGACCTCGACGCGGCGATGCAGATGGTGGCCGACCGCGTGCTCGACGCCCGCCGGAAGGGCTGGCAGGACGTCGACCACAACGGCAACAGGGTCCGCCGCACGCTCGGGGTCGCGAGCCTCGGCGGCGCCACCCTGGACAACGAAGAGAACTACCTGATCAAGAAGCTCTTCACGGCGCTGGGTGCGATCCAGATCGAGAACCAGGCCCGCATTTGACACTCCTCCACGGTTCCCGGTCTGGGGACCTCGTTCGGGCGCGGCGGCGCCACCAGCACGCAGCAGGACCTGGCCAACGCCGACTGCATCGTGATCGAGGGCTCGAACATGGCCGAGGCCCATCCGGTCGGCTTCCAGTGGGTGATGGAGGCCAAGGCCCGCGGGGCCAAGGTGATCCACGTCGACCCGCGGTTCTCCCGGACCAGCGCGCTGGCCGACCTGTACGTGCCGCTGCGCGCCGGTAGCGACATCGCCTTCCTCGGCGGGGTGGTCAATTACATCCTCAGCAACGACAAGTGCTTCCGCGAGTACGTCGTCGTGTACACGAACGCGTCGTTCATCGTCACCGAGGGTTTCCGGGACACCGAGGACCTCGACGGCCTGTTCTCCGGCTACGACCCGGAGACCGCGTCGTACGACATGACGACCTGGCAGTACGAGGGGATGGAGGGGACCCACGCGGCCGGGCGGCGGCCGAGCGGCGAGGCGAGGGAGCAGGCGGCCGGGCTGCAGCACGAGTCGGGCGGGCCGCCGCTGCACGGCGAGCGCGCGCAGCCGAGGTCGGACCCCACCCTGCAGCACCCCCGGTGCGTGTACCAGATCCTGAAGCGCCACTTCGCCCGCTACACGCCGCGGCTGGTCGAGGAGACCTGCGGCATACCGCCCGAGCAGTTCCGCCAGGTCTGCGAGGCGTGGACGGAGAACTCCGGCCGCGAGCGCACCACCGCGGTGGTCTACGCGGTGGGCTGGACCCAGCACAGCGTCGGGGTCCAGTACATCCGCACCGCGGCCGTCATCCAACTGCTGCTGGGCAACATGGGCCGGCCCGGCGGCGGGATCATGGCGATGCGGGGGCACACCAGCATCCAGGGCTCGACGGACATCCCGACGCTGTTCAACCTGCTGCCCGGCTACCTGCCGATGCCCAGCGCCAGCACGCACCAGGACCTGTCCGCCTACATCGAGAGCATTCGCGGGGACAAGCAGAAGGGGTTCTGGCGCAACGCGGACGCCTACACGATCTCGCTGCTCAAGGAATACTGGGGCGACGCGGCGACCGCGGACAACGACTACTGCTTCGACTACCTGCCGCGGTTGACCGGCGACCACGGGACGTACCGCACGGCCATGGACATGGTCGACGGCAAGGTCTACGGCTTCTTCCTGCTCGGCCAGAACCCGGCGGTCGGATCGGCGCACGGCAGGCTGCAGCGCCTCGGCATGGCCAACCTCGACTGGCTCGTCGTCCGTGACCTGGCGATGATCGAGAGCGCGACGTTCTGGAAGGACTCGCCGGAGATCGAGACCGGTGAGATCGTCCCGGAGCAGTGCCGCACCGAGGTGTTCTTCATGCCGGCCGCGTCGCACGTGGAGAAGGAGGGCACCTTCACCCAGACGCAGCGGATGCTGCAGTGGCGGGAGAAGGCCGTCGAGCCCAGCGGGGACCAGCGCTCGGAGCTGTGGTTCTTCTACCACCTGGGCAAGCGGCTGAAGCAGCGGCTGGCCGACTCGACGGACGAGCGGGACCGGCCGGTCCAGGACCTCAACTGGGACTACGAGGTGC
This sequence comes from Mycobacteriales bacterium, assembly GCA_035636875.1. Lineage (GTDB taxonomy): Bacteria > Actinomycetota > Actinomycetes > Mycobacteriales > CADCTP01 > CADCTP01. The sequence goes on from DASPYH010000353.1 coordinate 7,979, forward strand.
ACGGCGACGAGCCGAGCGCCGAGTCCGTGCTGCGCGCGATCAACGGGCACGACCTGCGCACCGGTCGGGTCCTCGACGGCTATATGCAGCTGAAGGCGGACGGGAGCACGTCCTGCGGCTGCTGGATTTACTCCGGCGTCTTCGCCGGCGGGATCAACCAGGCCGCCCGACGCAAGCCACGCGACCAGCAGGACGCGACGGCACTGGAGTGGGGCTGGGTGTGGCCGTACAACCGGCGCATCCTCTACAACCGCGCCTCCGCGGACCCGCAGGGCCGGCCCTGGAGCGAGCGGAAGCGGTACGTGTGGTGGGACGAGGAGAAGGGGGAGTGGACCGGCCACGACGTGCCCGACTTCGAGAAGACCAAGCCGCCGACGTACGTCCCGCCGGAGGACGCGGTGGGGGTCGAGGCGCTGCGCGGCGACGACCCGTTCGTCATGCAGGCCGACGGGAAGGGCTGGCTCTACGTGCCGAACGGGCTGCAGGACGGCCCGATGCCGACGCACTACGAGCCGCACGAGTCGCTGTTCCGCAACCCGTTCTACAGCCAGCAGGGCAACCCGACGCGGAAGGTCTACGGCCGCCCCGACAACCCGTCCAACCCGGCCCCGCCCGAGCCGAACGCGGACGTCTTCCCGTTCGTGTTCACCACGTCGCGGCTCACCGAACACCACACCGCCGGCGGCATGAGCCGGTGGCTGCCCTACCTGTCCGAACTGCAGCCGGAGATGTTCGTCGAGGTCTCGCCCGAGCTGGCCCGCGAGCGGGGACTCGACCACCTGGGTTGGGCGCACGTGGTGACCAGCCGCACGGCGATCGAGTGCCGGGTGGTCGTCACCGACCGGCTCACGCCGCTGCGGGTCCAGGACCGCCTGGTGCACCAGGTCTGGCTGCCGTACCACTGGGGCACCGTCGGCCTGGTCACCGGAGAGTCGGCCAACGACCTGTTCGGCGTGGCGCTCGACCCCAACGTCCTGATCCAGGAGACGAAGGTCGCCACCTGCGACGTCCAGCCGGGACGGCGACCGCGCGGCCGCGCGCTGCTCGACTACGTCGAGGGATACCGCCGCCGGGCGGGGATCACCGTCGAGACGGGCACCAGGCTGGCCACGGTGGGACCGCTCGTGGACAGGGCGCACCTGGAGGGTGCGCACGACCCGGAGATCGGCCCGGCGTCCGAGGAAGAGGGCGAGCGATGACGGAGCACAGCCTGTTCGGCCCGCTCGAGGACGTGGCCGCCGATGCGGGCCACGCCGAGCACCCGCCCCGGGTCGGCTTCTTCACCGACACCTCGATCTGCATCGGCTGCAAGGCCTGTGAGGTCGCCTGCAAGGAGTGGAACCTCGTTCCCGACGACGGCTTCACCCTGCTCGGCATGTCGTACGACAACACCGGCAACCTGGGCGCCAACACCTGGCGGCACGTCGCGTTCATCGAACAGGAGCTGCCGCTGGGCCGGCGGCCACCCCCGTTCGAGGGGACCCCGACCGGTCCGTCCGGGACGGGCGAGGTGGCGGAGGCGGTCGCCGCCGGGCTGGAGCGGGTCGAGCACCGGGGCGCCGAGCTCGGCACCGAACCGGTCGAGCCGCGGCCCGCACCGGTGGACCTCGGCATGCCGTCGTTCGAGCTGCCGGGAGCGCGGACCGGGGCCGAGGGCCGCCAGGAGTTCCGCTGGTTGATGGCGTCGGACGTGTGCAAGCACTGCACGCACGCCGGCTGCCTCGACGTCTGCCCGACCGGGGCGCTGTTCCGGACCGAGTTCGGAACGGTCGTCGTCCAGCAGGACATCTGCAACGGGTGCGGCTACTGCGTCTCCGGCTGCCCGTACGGTGTGATCGACCGCCGGGAGGGCGACGGCCGGGCGTGGAAGTGCACCCTGTGCTACGACCGGCTGCACGACGGTCTGGAGCCGGCGTGCGCGAAGGCCTGCCCGACGAACTCCATCCAGTTCGGCCCGCTCGACGAGCTGCGCGAGCATGCGCAGCAGCGGGTCGAGCAGCTGCACGCGGACGGCGTCCCCGAAGCGCGGCTGTACGGCGAGGACCCGCACGACGGCGTGGGCGGCAACGGCGCCTTCTTCCTGCTGCTCGACGAGCCTGAGGTGTACGGCCTGCCGCCGGACCCGGTGGTGCCGACCCGGGACCTGCCGCGGATCTGGCGGTACGCCGGGGCCGCGGCGCTGGCCTTCGTCACCGCGGCGGTCTCCGTCTTCGTCGAGGGGCGCAAGCGGTGACCCGCCGGTGGCGGCTGCGCGAGCGGGCGAGCGACGCCGGAGCCCGCGACCGGCTCGCCGCGGTGTTCACCCGCGTCCGGCGGCCGGGCGACGCCGGCCGCGACCGGGCTGCGGGCGACCGGCACCTGCGCGCGGTCGACGGGGAGGAGGACGGCCGGCAGCCCGGCCGGCTCGACCGGCCGCGTGGAGAGCGTCGCGGAGCGGACGGCTCGCGCGAGGCGTCGATGGTGCCGCGGGCGGACTTCCGCTCCTACTACGGGCGGCCCGTCCTCAAGACGCCGGTGTGGAAGGACGACATCGCGTACTACTTCTTCCTCGGTGGCCTGTCCGCCGGGTCGAGCATGCTCGCGGCCGGCGCGGACCTGACCGGCCGGCCCGCGCTGCGCAGGGGGACGCGGATCGCCAGTCTCGGCAGCCTCGCGCTCGGCAGCTTCTACCTGGTCCACGACCTCGGCCGGCCGGAGCGCTTCCACCACATGCTCCGGGTGGCGAAGCCGACGTCGCCGATGAGTGTGGGCACCTGGATCCTGGTCGGGTACGGCCCCGGGATCGGGCTGGCGGCGGCGAGCGAGCTCATGCCGCGCCGGCTGCGGGCGACACGGCTCGGCCGCCTTCTCGGCGCGCTGGCGCGTCCGGGCAACCTCGCGTCGGCGGCACTGGCTCCCGCCGTCGCGTCCTACACCGCGGCGCTGCTGTCGCAGACCGCGGTGCCGGCCTGGAACGAGGCGCACGAGGAGCTGCCGTTCGTCTTCACCGCCAGCGCTGCGGCCAGCGCCGGCGGCCTCGGGATGATCGTGGCCCCGCTCGCGGAGGCCGGCCCGGCCCGGCGGCTCGCGGCGTACGGCTCGGTCGTCGAGCTGGCGGCCTCGCGCCGAATGGAGGGCCGGCTCGGACTGGTGGCGGAAGCCTTCGCGACCGGCAAGGCGCACCGTTACCTGCGGCTGGCGACGGGGCTGACCGCGGCCGGCGGGCTCGGCGCGATGCTGCTCGCCCGGCACAGCCGGCTGGCGGCCGCCGCCTCCGGTGCCGCCCTTCTCGCCGGCAGCTTCTACGAGCGACTGGGCATCCTGCACGCCGGCGTGCAGTCGACCGAGGACCCGAAGTACGTCGTCGAGCCGCAGCGGCGGCGCATCGAGGAGAGCGGGCCCACCCGGGTCGACGGCTGAGGACTGGCGCCCGATTCCCGGGGAAAGAGGAAGGGGACGGCGGGGGACGCACCGGGCGGAGGTCGACGATGACGGACGGCGAACGAGCGCCGGCGCAGGAGCGGCGCGCCGCGGAGGCCGGCGACCCCACCCGCGGCCGCTGGGGGATCGTGCTTGCCGCTGTGCTGGTGCAGCTCGCGCTCGGCGCGGTCTACGCGTGGAGCGTCTTCAACAAGCCGCTGCAGGGCCAGTTCGGCTGGAGCAAGTCGCAGGCCGTGCTGCCGTTCGAGGCGGCGATCGGCACCATCTTC
>DASPYH010000354.1:0-6260 GCA_035636875.1 Mycobacteriales bacterium
GAAGCGCCGCTGACCCTCCTGCCGGCACCCGGCGGATAGCACCACCGTGGAGATCTCGTGACCGACACCCCCGTGACCGACAGCCCTCTCGACGGCACCGACCTGGTCGGCGACGAGAGGCTGGCCGACCTCGACCCGGACAGTGGCGAGGACGCCGCCGCCGGGGAGCCGCTGCTCGTCCGGGAGGGCGACATCGCGGGCGACTACCTCGAGCGGCTGCTCGACATCGTCGACTTCGACGGTGACATCGACCTGGACGTCGAGGGCGACCGGGCGGTGGTCGCCGTGATCGGCGACGGCCTGCAAGGGCTCATCGGACCCAGCGGCGCCACCCTCGAGGCGCTGCAGGAGTTGACCCGGCTCGCCGTGCAGCAGCAGACCGGCTCGCGCAGCCGGCTCATGCTCGACATCGGCGGCTACCGGGCGCGGCGGCGGATCGCGCTGGCGGACATCGCGCGCAGCGCCGCGGACGAGGTGCGCTCGACCGGCAGCGCGGTCCGGCTGGAGCCGATGAACCCGTTCGAGCGCAAGGTCGTGCACGACACGATCGCGCCGGAGGACGGCGTGCGCAGCGAGTCCGAGGGCGAGGAACCGGACCGGCGGGTCGTCGTCCTGCCGGACCGGTGAGCCCCGCCGGCCGCCCTTCCCCGTCGACGGTCCCCGCGGAGCGCCTCGGCTTGAGTGTCCTCTGTGGACAGTGATGCGGTCCCGGCGGCAGCCGGCCCGGTGTTCGGCGACGCGCTCGAGCGCGCAGTGGCGTACGCGGACCTGCTGGCGACCGACGGCACCGTCCGAGGGCTGATCGGACCGCGGGAGGTGCCGCGGCTGTGGGACCGGCACCTGATCAACTCGGCCGTCGTCGGCGAGCTGATCCCGCCTCGGGCGCGGGTCATCGACGTGGGCAGCGGCGCCGGGCTGCCCGGCATCCCGCTCGCGCTGGCCCGGCCAGACCTCGAGGTCACACTGCTCGAGCCGCTGGCCCGGCGGGTCGCCTTCCTGGACGAGTGCCGCGAACGGCTCGGGCTGGCCAACGTCGCGGTGGTCCGGGGGCGGGCTGAGGAGCCGCCGGTACGCCGAGAGTTGGAGGGGGCCGACGTGGTCACCGCCCGTGCAGTCGCGCCGCTCGACCGGCTCGCCGGCTGGTCCCTGCCGCTGGTCCGCCCGGGCGGGCTCTTGCTCGCGCTCAAGGGGGAGGCCGCGGCCGACGAGCTGGCCGCCGCCCGGCACGCCCTGACCCGGGCGGGGGCGACGTCGGCGAAGGTGGTCCGGTGCGGCGTCGGCGTGGCCGATCCGCCCACCACGGTCGTGGCGGTCACGCGAGGTACGGTGCGGACGACGGCACGAGGAGGGCGCGTCCGGTGACGAGCACGAGCGGAGTGCGGCGACCCAGCCCGCTGGGATGGCCACCGGAGCCGCAGCCCCCGCCACCGCCGCTTAGGGCGAAGCCCAGTCCCGTCGGCTGGCCCGAGGAGCCGGGGCCCGCCGCGCCGGAGCACCCGAGCTACGAGGATGGCGCCGTGACCGAGGAGCCGACGCGCAGCGACCCGGAGCAGACGGGGCGCCCCGAGCAGGTGGCGGCCGGCGGGGACATCAGCCGGACCCGGATCAGGAACGTGCTCGACGATGCCGTGGGCCCGCCGCACGACGGCGAGTTCGACACTCCGATCATGCGAGAGGCGGCGCAGGCCGTCCGGGTGCTGAACCCGACCCAGGCAAGCGCCTTCCCGCGGCCGCCCCGTCGCCGGCTGATCACCGTGGCGAACCAGAAGGGCGGGGTCGGCAAGACGACCAGCGCCGTCAACCTGGCGGTAGCGTTCGCGCTGCACGGGCTGCGGGTGCTGGTGATCGACCTCGACCCGCAGGGCAACGCGAGCACCGGGCTAGGGGTCGACCACAGCAGCGGCACGCCCTCGATCTACGAGGTGCTCGTCGACGGTGCCTCGCTGGCCGAGACGGCCGTGCCCGTCGAGCAGGCACCGAACCTCTGGTGCGTGCCCGCGACCATCGACCTCGCAGGCGCGGAGATCGAACTCGTCTCGGTCGTGGCCAGGGAGAACCGGCTGCGCACCGCGATCCAGGCGTACGAGGGCGAGGTCGACTACATCCTGATCGACTGCCCGCCCTCGCTGGGTCTGCTCACCGTCAACGCGCTCGTCGCCGGCGACGAGGTGCTGATCCCGATCCAGTGCGAGTACTACGCGCTGGAGGGCCTCGGCCAGCTGCTGCAGAACATCGAGCTGATCCAGTCGCATCTCAACGGCGGGCTGCGGGTCTCCACCATCCTGCTGACCATGTACGACGGGCGGACCAAGCTCGCCGACCAGGTCGCGCAGGAGGTGCGCAGGCACTTCGGCGAGCTGGTGCTCGGCGTGGTCATCCCGCGCAGCGTCCGGGTGTCGGAGGCGCCCGGCTATGGTCAGTCGGTGATGACGTACGACCCCGGCTCCCGCGGTGCGCTGACCTATTTCGAGGCGGCACGCGAGATCGCGGAGCGCGGCGCCGAGTTGGCGCCGGTCGGCACGGACGCGGTCTCCAGGGGGACCGGGTGAGCCGGCGCGGCGGCCTCGGCAAGGGTCTCGGCGCCCTCATCCCGACCGGGCCACCAGCCGGCACGGTGCTCACCGCCGAGCGGCCGGCCGGCTCCGCAGAGGCGCAGCCGGTCGAGGAGATGGGTCCCGCGACGGTCCCGGGCGCCACCTTCCGGGAGGTGCCCGTCGGGTCGATCCGGGCCAACCCGCGGCAGCCTCGACAGGTCTTCGACGAGGACGCGCACGCCGAGCTCAAGACCTCCATCGCCGAGTTCGGGCTGCTCCAGCCGGTCGTCGTGCGGGAGGCCGGCGACGGGGCGTACGAGCTGGTGATGGGAGAGCGCCGGTGGCGCGCGACCCGTGACCTGGGGCTGGAGACGATCCCGGCGATCGTCCGCAGCACCGCCGACGACGCGATGCTCCGGAACGCGCTGCTGGAGAACCTGCACCGCGTCGAGCTGAACCCGCTGGAGGAGGCCGCGGCGTACCGGCAGCTGCTGGAGGAGTTCGGCACCACCCACGAGGAACTGGCGCAGCGGATCGGGCGCAGCCGCTCGCAGGTGACCAACACGGTGCGGCTGCTCAACCTGCCGGTCCCCGTGCAACGGCGGGTCGCCGCTGGGGTGCTGACCGCCGGGCACGCCCGGGCCCTGCTCGCGCTGGCCGACCACGAAGCGCAGGACCAGCTGGCCGGCCGGATCGTGGCCGAGGGGCTGTCCGTGCGGGCCGTCGAGGAACTCGTCGCGGTCGCCGGGCACGAGAAGCCCGTTCCGGTCAGGGCCGCCCGTTCCCAGCGGGTGACGGCGCCGGCGTTGACCGATCTGGCGGATCGGCTCTCGGACAGCTTCGACACCCGGGTGAAGGTCGAGCTGGGCCGGCGCAAGGGCAAGATCGTGGTCGAGTTCGCCTCGGTCGACGACCTGGAGCGCATCGTCGGGCTGATGGCCCCGGGGGTCACCCCCCGGCCGGGCGGCCCGACCGGCTGAGCCGCAGGTACGCCTCGCCGCGCGGCGAGAGCCGGTAGCCGATCTCCAGGCTGTGCGTGAGGCCGAGTGCCTTGAGCTTGCGAACGTCGACCTTGAACGGCTGGAGTTCCCGCCCGAACGAGTCCGCCAGGTCGCCGGCGCGCCGTCCGGGGTTGGCGGCGATCGCGTCCAGCACGGCGGCCGTCCACGATCCATGGCTGCTCGCCCGGTCCAGCCGGTCGAGCCGGCGGCGCAGTTCGGCGGCGTCCTCGGCGGTGAGCTCGCGCTGGCCGGCCAGGAGCTCCCGTTGGTCGGGTCCGGTCGCCCGCCGGACCCGCAACCGGTAGACCGGGTCGCCGGGATCACCCCTGAGGTCGGCCCGGACCTCGTCGGCCGAGGCGTAGCCGGCCGCACGCACGTCGTCCTCGCCGAGCGCCCCGGGGTCGACCACGTCCACCGCATGGACGATCAGCAGGCCCGCGGTGGTCCGGTAGGTGCGGCCGGCAACGACCTGCGGGCGGCGCCAGCGGCGGAACAGCATGGTGATGGAGCCGTCGAGGATGCCGTCCCGGCTCCGCCGCTCCAGCAGCACGCCGGCAGTATGCCGCTGGCCCGCCGCGCCCGCCTCTGGGCCCGCCTCTGGGCCCGCCTCTGGGCCTGCCTCTGCGCCGAGCGCTTTCGCCGGTGGACGCGGGGTGCGAGGCTCGACAGGTGGACGGACGTACCGAACTCCCGCTCCTGCCCGACGGGTGCTCGCTGGACGGCGCGGCCGGGGCCGCCCGCCTCGCCCGGTGGCACGTCCTGGCCGAGCGGGCCCTTGTCGGGCGGCGGCGCGAGCCGGGCGAGCTCCGGCTCCGCTTCGGCGTCGAGGGCGACGTCCGGCGGGAGCTGGTGGCGCTGGTCGAGGCCGAGCGGTCCTGCTGCTCGTTCGTGTCCTGGACGCTCGACGAGCGGGAGGACGGCGTCGAGCTGGTGGTCGCCGGCCGCCCCACGGACCTCGACCGGGTCGCGGCGCTCTGACGGTGCTCACCGCGTTCGGGGTCGCGTCGCTCGTGTTCATGATGTCGATGTACGCGCTGGAGCGGCGCGGACCCGCCTTCGTCCTCGCTTTCGCCGCCGGCTGTGCCCTCTCCAGCGCCTATGGATTCCTCAGCGGCGCCTGGCCGTTCGGTGTGGTCGAAGCGGTGTGGACGGTGGTCGCTCTCCGGCGCTGGCGTGGCCCGGTGGGCGAGCCCTCTCGGGCGGTGGCCCCATGACCGCCGTGCGACCGCTTGGGCACAAGCGAGTGGCGGCCTCCGGCCGCGGCGGGCGAGGGGCGCCGTGAGCGACCCGCTGGCCACCTACCGCCAGATGCGTGACCCTGGCCGCACCCCTGAGCCCGTACCGCCGAGCGGCCCGCTCCCCGAGGGGAACGACGACACCTTCGTGATCCAGGAGCACCATGCTCGTCGGTTGCATTGGGACGTGCGGCTGGAGCGTGACGGCGTGCTCGTCTCCTGGGCCGTGCCGAAAGGGCTCCCGCTGGACCCGAAGACCAACCACCTCGCCGTGCACACCGAGGACCACCCGATCGAGTACGCGACCTTCGAGGGTGAGATCCCGCGTGGCGAGTACGGCGGGGGAAAGGTCGTCCTCTGGGACCGGGGCCGGTACGAGCTGGAGAAGTGGACCGACCGCGAGGTCAAGGTGGTCTTCCACGGTGCCCGGGCCCAGGGCCGGTACGTCTTCCTCCAGACCCGCGGGCGCGACTGGATGGTGCACCGGATGGACCCACCGCCGGTTCCGGATTGGGAGCCGGTGCCGGTCGGGCTGCGGCCGATGCTGCCGTCGCGAGGCGACCTGCCGCCGAGAACTGAGCGCACTGACTGGGCGTACGAGATGGCGTGGGGCGGCGTCCGGCTGTTGGTCGCGGTGGAGGGCGGCCGGGCCCGGGTGACGGACGCGCGCGGCGAGGACGTGTCGCCGGCGTACCCGGAGTTGCGCGGCCTCGGCCCGGCGCTGGGCAGCCGAGCGGCTCTGTTCGACGGCGAGGTGGTCGCACTCGGCCGCGACGGTCGGCCCAACCCGGCGCTCCTGCGTCGGCGGCCGACCGGCACGGCTGCTCCCGACCGGCGCACCGCGGCCGAGGTGCCCCTCACGTACCTCGCGTTCGACCTGCTCCACCTCGACGGGCGGGATCCGACCGGGCTGCCGTACGAGGCTCGCCGCGAACTGCTCGACGCGGTCGGTCTCGACGGCGAGCGGTGGAGCGTGGCGCCGTCGCTGCGCGGCGACGGACGGGAGGCGCTCGCGGCGAGCCGCGATCTCGGGCTCGGTGGGATCGTCGCCAAGCGACTCGGGTCGACGTACGAGCCGGGCCGCCGGAGTCCGGACTGGCGGCTGGTCGACAACCGGGAGCCGGAGCAGGTCGTTGTCGGCGGCAGGATCGCCGACGAGTCGGGCGCGCTGCGGGCGCTCGTCGTCGGGCGACCGGGAGAGGGAGGCCTGCGGTACCTCGGGATCGTCCGGTCTGGCTTGGGCGCGGACCGGGAGGAACTCGCGCGGCTGCTCTCCCGGCTGGGCAGGAAGACCTCCCCGTTCATCGACGACGTCCCGGTCCGTGGCGATGTGCACTGGGTCCGGCCGACCCTCTCCGGCCAGGTCGTCGCCGGCCGAACCGGCGCGCTCTCCTGGCGTGGTTTCACGTGAAACGTCGAGCTGCTTGAGCGGACGCGCTCACCGGGGTACCGGCGAGGGATGACTTTCCCGGGTGACCGTGAGGCCGGGC
>DASPYH010000355.1:0-9810 GCA_035636875.1 Mycobacteriales bacterium
GCCGGCCGGGATCCGCGACCAGGCGTCCTCGGCGCTCGGCGGCGACTCGACCGGAGGCGGCGCGACGATCCGGACCGTCGGCCCGGTGACCGAGGGCATGCCGGTGACCGCGGGGATGCCGCTGGCCACCGTGGTCGACACCGCCGTGCTGTCGCTGGTCGCCGAGGTCGACGAGACCGACATCCTCCTCGTCAAGCCGGGCGTGCGGGCGACCGTGCAGCTGGACGCGCTGCCTGGCGCGTCCTACGGCGCGGTCGTGCAGGCCATCGACCTGTCCCCGACCTCCTCCGCTCGGGGCGGGGTCAGCTACCGGGTCCGGTTGGCGCTCGGCACCGGAACGCTGGCCAACGCAGACCCGGCCCCGCGCCCGCGATCGGGCATGAGCGCCGTCGCCGACCTGCAGGTGCGGACCGCGAAGGACGCGGTCTCGGTGCCGGCGGCCGCGCTCGTACGGGACGGCAACCGGGACGCGGTCTGGGTGGTGGACGGCCGGCTGACCCGCCGCCGGACGGTCACCGTCGGCACCCAGGGCGAGGACCTGGTGGAGATCAGCGAGGGCCTGCGGGAGGGGGAGCGGGTCGTGGTCCGCGGCGCCGACAAGGTACGGGAGGGGCAGGAACTGCCGTGACCCGCACGGCCGCCGACCCGCGGACGGCCGCGCTGGAGGCCGTCGACGTGACCCGGACGTACCGGCTGGAGGGCGTGTCCGTGGACGCGCTGCGCGGCGTGTCGGTCGTGGTGGAGCGGGGGGACTACCTGGCGGTCGTGGGGCCGTCCGGCTCCGGCAAGTCGACGCTGATGCACCTGCTCGGCGCGCTCGACCGGCCGTCCACCGGCACGCTGCGGGTCGGCGGCCGGGACCTGGCATCGATGGGCTCGGACGAGCTGGCCCGCACGCGCAACCGCACCATCGGCTTCGTCTTCCAGACCTTCCAGCTGCTGCCCAGGACCTCCGCCGTGGACAACGTCGCGCTGCCGCTGGTCTACCGGGGCGTGCGTCGCGGCGAGCGCCGCCGGCGGGCCGAGACCGCGCTGGCAGCGGTGGGCATGGCGCACCGGCTGAAGCACACTCCCAGCCAGCTGTCCGGGGGCGAGCAGCAGCGGGTCGCGATCGCCCGCGCGCTGGTCGGCGACCCGCAGGTCATCCTCGCCGACGAGCCGACCGGCAACCTCGACAGCGTGCGCGGCGCCGAGGTGATCGGCCTGCTGGAGACGCTGAACGCGGAGCGCGCGGTGGCGCTCGTGGTCGTCACCCACGACCTCGATCTCGCCGCCCGGGCCCGCCGGCAGGTACGGATGCGCGACGGGCTGGTGGAGTCCGAGGTGCCGCGCTGGGGGGCGGGTGACCCAGTGAGACCCGGCGGGGCGCGGTGAGACTCGGCGAGGCGTGGCGGGTCGCGGTGACCGCGCTGCGGGCGAACCGCCTGCGCAGCGGGCTCACCGTGCTCGGCGTCGTCATCGGAGTCTCCGCCGTGGTCATGCTGGTCGCCATCGGCTCCGGCGCCAGGCAGTACGTCGAGTCGCAGGTCCAGGGCCTGGGCAGCAACCTGCTGCTGGTGGTGCCGGGCGAGATCTCCTTCGGCAGCGCGCCCACCTCCAGCCGCCTGACGCTGTCCGACGTGGACGCCGTGGGGCGGCTGGTCGGCGACCGGCAGCGGGTCGCGGCGACGGTCACCAGCGGTGAGACGCTCCGGGCCGGCAGCAGCGAGCTGTTCGCGACCGTGCAGGGCGTCACCGAGACGGTGCCGGACGTCTTCGTCCGGCCGGTGGCGCGCGGCGAGTTCCTGCGACGGTCCGATGTGGACACCCGCCGCCGGGTGGTGGTGCTCGGCGCGAGCGCCGCCGGCCGCCTCTTCGGCGAGCGGGACCCGGTGGGGCGGCAGATGTCCATCGCCGGGGTGCGCTTCCGGGTGGTCGGCGTGCTGCAGCGGACCGGGTCGTCCCCGCTGGCCGGTGCCGACCCCGACCTCACCGTCTACGTCCCGATCACCGCGGCGCAGCGGCTGCTCGGGACACAGCGGGTGGACGGGCTGGCGGTCAAGGCGCCGGACCTGGCCGACATCGACGCGCTCGGCACCCGAATCGTCGCCGCGCTGAGTGAGCGATACCCGGGGGAGAAGTTCTCCGCGGTCACCCAGGAGCAGATCCTCGGCGTGGTCGGCCGCATCCTCAGCCTGCTTACGCTGGTGCTGGCAGCGATCGCCAGCATCAGCCTGCTGGTCGGCGGCGTCGGGATCACCAACATCATGCTGGTCAGCGTGCGCGAGCGGACCCGGGAGATCGGCCTGCGCAAGGCGGTCGGCGCGCGGCAGCGGGACGTGCTGGTGCAGTTCCTGATCGAGGCGGTGCTGCTGACCGCCGTCGGGGGCGTGCTCGGGATCGGGCTGGGCGTCGGTGGCGCGGTGCTGGTCGACCGGCTCACCCCCGTGCCCGCGGCGATCGCCTGGTGGTCGCCGTTGCTCGCCTTCGGTGTCTCGGCCGCGGTGGGCGTCTTCTTCGGGGTGGCGCCGGCGCGACGGGCCGGCCGGCTCGACCCGGTGGTCGCGCTCCGCGCGGAGTAGCCCGAGGGCTCCGCCCTCGGGCGGCCCCGGCTCGGACCCGACCGTGCCCGCGTGCCCGCGTCCCCGCCGCTCCGGGTCGGGGGCCGGGCTGGCCGCCGAGGGGTTGGGGTTCGGGGCGTCGGGGGCTGGCTCCCCGACTGGGATCGCTCCCGTCACTCCCGTACCGCTACGCTCACCTCAGCACGTGCGTGTCCGTCGTCGCCGGAGGGGAAGCCGGTGGCCCGACACGTGCCGAGGTCTGGTGACACATGTCGTCTTCGCAGCCGCCCGACGCGCCGCTGGCGCAGGTGAGGTTCCTGACGGTGGCCGAGGTCGCCGCACTGATGCGCGTGTCGAAGATGACCGTCTACCGGCTGGTGCACTCCGGCGAGCTGACCGCGGTCCGGGTCGGCCGGTCGTTCCGGGTGCCGGAGAGGGCGGTCCACGACTACCTGCGCGACGCCTTCATCGAGGCGGGCTGAGCGGCGGGGGCCGAGCCGGCTGGGGCGGGCTCCCGCCCGTCCCGTACCCTCCTGGCTCATGGGTTCGGTCATCAAGAAGCGCCGCAAGCGGATGGCGAAGAAGAAGCACCGCAAACTGCTGAAGCGCACCCGCGTGCAGCGGCGCAACAAGAAGTAGGAACGCGAGGATGACCGCGCCGGTGGTGCCGCCGGCCCGCCCGCCGGGCGGTGGCGGGTCAGCGTGGGTCACGTTCTTGTCCGACTACGGCCTCGACGACCACCTCGTCGGGGTCTGCAAGGGCGTCATCGCCCGGATCGCCCCGCACGTCCGGATCATCGACGTCTGCCACCAGGTCAAGGCGCAGGACGTCGGCATCGGCGCCACCATGCTCGCCGAGGCCCTGCCCTACCTGCCGGTCGGCGTGCACCTCGCCCTGGTGGACCCCTACCGGGCGACCAGCGCCCGCGCGATCGCCGTCCGTACGGCGGACGGGTCGGTGTTCATCAGCCCGGACAACGGGATCGCCTCGCTCGCCTGGGAGGTTGCCGGCGGCGTGCGGGAGGCATACGAGCTGACCAACCCCGATCTCTGGGCGCCCAACCCGGCCCGCACCTTCCGCGGCCGGGACGTGTTCGCGCCGGTCGCCGCGCACCTCGCGCGCGGTCGGCCGGCTTCCGACATCGGCGCTCCGCTGGAGCGCGACTCGCTGGTCAGCGTGGCCCGGATCGAGCCATCGGTGCACGGCGACCACGTGCACGGCGCGGTGCGGATGGTCGACCACTTCGGCAACCTGGCGCTCAACGTGCGTCGCTCGGACCTGGAGGCCGCCGGTATCCAACTCGGCGACGTCGTCGAGTTGCGATGCAACGGCCAGGCCGTCGAGGTGCCGTTCACGCTCGCCTTCGGCGAGGTCGCGGCGGGGCGGACCGTGGTCTGCGAGGACTCCTTCCGCGCCATCACCATCGCCGTCAACGCCGGGCGTGCCGACCGGGTGCTACGCGCCGGCGCGGGCGACCCGATCGTGATCGGCCGGGTGCACCGGCTCATCGGCAGCGCCGCCACCAAGGTCTCCGTGGTCGACGGCGCACCGAGCTCCTTCACGCCGGGCCACCGCTGAACGGCCCACCGCTGCGGCGCCGGGTGCGCTGACGCCGGAGGGTCACGCACCCGCCGGGTAGGATCGCCTACGGAGCCGAGCGTGAGGGGCGCAAGGATGGCACCCACCGTTGTGCTCGTGACCGGCGTGAGCCGCCATCTCGGCTGCCGGCTCGTCGCCCGTCTGGCCGACGACCCGCGGATCGAGCGCGTGATCGGCGTGGACACGGTTCCGCCGCCGCGGCAGCTGGCCGCCGAGCTCGGGCGGGCCGAGTTCGTGCGCGCCGACATCCGCAACCCGCTGATCGCGAAGGTCATCTCCGCTACCGGCGTCGACACGGTCGTCCACCTGAACATCACCGCGACTCCCCGCGGCGCCGGTGGCCGGACGTCGATGAAGGAGATGAACGTCATCGGCACCATGCAGCTGCTCGCCGCCTGCCAGAAGTCGGCGTCGGTGCGGCGGTTCGTGCTGAAGTCCACGACAGCGGTGTACGGCTCGTCGTCCCGGGACCCGGCCCTGTTCACCGAGGAGACCGAGCCGAAGGCGATGCCCCGGTCCGGGTACGGCAAGGACGCTGTCGAGGTCGAGGGGTATGTTCGCGGCTTCGCCCGCCGCCGCCCGGACGTGGCGGTCGGCATGCTGCGGTTCACCAACTTCATCGGCCCCCGGATCGACAGCCCCCTGGTGAGCTACCTGTCGCTGCCGGTGGTGCCGACCATCCTCGGCTTCGACCCCAGGGTGCAGTTGCTGCACGAGGAGGACGCGCTCGAGGTGCTCCGGCTCGCGACCCTGGCCGACCGGATCGGCACGGTGAACGTCGGCGGCGCCGGCGTGTTGCTGCTGTCCCAGATGATCCGGCGCGCCGGCCGGGTGCCGCTGCCGGTGCCGGTGCCGGCCGTCCAGCTGGTCGGCCGGTCGGTCCGGCGCACCGGGCTGGTCGACTTCTCCCCGGAGCAGGTGCGGTTCCTCGAGTTCGGCCGGGTGGTAGACACGACCCGGCTGCGGACCGGGTTCGGATACCAGCCGCGGTTCAGCACCGTCCAGGCGTTCGACGACTTCGTCCACGGCCGCGGCTTGCGCCCGGTGCTGGAGCCGGCCGCGGTGCGGCGGGTCGAGGATGGCGTGCTCGGCGCGCTGGACTCGGTCGTCAGGGCCGCCGCGGTGGGAGGCCGTCGTGGGTGACGCGCGGGTGATCCCTCTGCACGGAGAGGAATCGCCCCGCCGCGGCCGCCGCCCGCGCGAAACCGGGCCGACCGACGCTCGGCCGGTCGAGAGCCCACAGGTCGAGAGCCCACAGGTC
The DNA here is from genome assembly GCA_035636875.1 of Mycobacteriales bacterium. Taxonomy (GTDB): domain Bacteria; phylum Actinomycetota; class Actinomycetes; order Mycobacteriales; family CADCTP01; genus CADCTP01. The sequence goes on from DASPYH010000355.1 coordinate 5,402, forward strand.
GAGAGCCCACAGCTGGTGGAGCCGGCTGCGAGCGGTGCGCAGGCCGAGCGGCCGGAGTGGGAGCGGCGGATCGCCGGCGGGCTGGCGTTCCTGCGTCGGCGGGTCACCGGAGACTACGAGGTCGACGACTTCGGCTTCGACCGGGACCTGACCGAACACGTGCTCGCTCCGCCGTTGCGTCCGCTGTACGAGAAGTGGTTCCGGGTCGAGACGTCCGGCCTGCGGAACATCCCCGCCACCGGCGGCGCCCTGGTCGTGGGGAACCACTCCGGCACGATCGCGGTGGACTCGCTGATGACCTCGCTGGCCCTGCTCGACCACCACCCGGCGCACCGGCACCTGCGGATGCTCGGCGCCGACCTGGTCTTCCGTACGCCCGGCCTCGGCCCGCTGGCACGCAAGGCCGGGCACACGCTGGCCTGCAACCCGGACGCGGAGCGGCTGCTCGGCGCGGGCGAGCTGGTCGGGGTGTGGCCGGAGGGCTTCAAGGGGGTGGGCAAGCCGTTCGCGGAGCGCTACAAGCTGCAGCGGTTCGGGCGCGGCGGCTTCGTGGGGGCGGCCCTGCGGACGGGGATGCCGATCATCCCGTGCTCGATCGTCGGTGCGGAGGAGATCTACCCGATGATCGGCAACGCGAAGCTGCTCGCCCGGCTGCTCGGACTTCCTTACTTCCCGATCACGCCCACGTTCCCACTGCTCGGCCCGCTCGGCGCGGTGCCGCTGCCGTCGAAGTGGCTGATCGAGTTCGGCGAGCCGATCGAGACGGCAAGCCTCGGCGCCGGGGCCGCCGACGACCCGATGCTGGTCTTCAACCTCACCGACCAGGTGCGGGAGACGATCCAGCAGACGCTCTACCGGCTGCTCTTGCAGCGCCGGTCGGTCTTCGGTTAGGAGACATTCCGGGGGCGGCCCCCGGACCCCCGGGGCGGCCAGTTGGTCGGCTGTTCCGGTTGGTTCGCGCGGTCCCCGGCCGGCCTGGTCGCGGTGGTCTGGAAGGGGTTCGCTCGCGCGGCAGCGGCCCCCGGACCCCCGGTGCGGCCGGGCCCGTTAGGCGGGAGTGCCCCCGGGCCAGCCGCCGACCGGCCCGGGCAGGCCCATCACGTCCGCCGGCGGCGTCCCGGCGCTGGATCCCGCTGCCAGGCCGAGGTCATGAGTCGGGGACTGGCGAACCGATCACCTTTGCGCGGGGGCGGCAGTTGCCGGTCAGCGTGTCGTGCGAGGACACGCGCAAAACGTGATCATCGTCGGAAGGCACCCCGCCCAGGGGTTGGCGGGAGCGGGCTTCCGGACATCCACCGACCCGGTCCGCGGCGGCGCCGGCGCAGCGCCACGCCGAGCGCCACCGCGCCGGCGAGCAGGCCCAGCCCCAGTGCGCTCGGCACCCCCACCCTCGCGGCCTTGCGGCCGGTGCGGAAGTCGCGGATCTCCCAGCCGCGGGAGCGTGCCTCCATCTTCAGCGCGGTGTCCGGGTTCACCGCGACCGCGCGGCCGACCACGCCGAGCATCGGCAGGTCGTTGATGGAGTCGCTGTACGCCGAGCAGCGGTCCAGGTCCAGCGCTTCCCGCGCGGCCAGCGCCCGGACCGCCTCGGCCTTGGCCGGGCCGTGCAGCGGCTCGCCGACCAACCGTCCGGTGTAGACGCCGTCGACCACCTCGGCGACCGTGCCGAGGGCGCCGGTGAAGCCGAGCCGGCGGGCGATGATCGATGCCAGCTCGACCGGGGTGGCGGTGACCAGCCAGACCCGCTGGCCGGCCTCGAGGTGGATCTGGGCGAGCGCGCGGGTGCCGGACCAGATCCGCTCCGCCATCAGCTCGTCGTAGATCTCCTCGCTGAGCCCGACGATCTCGTCCACCCGCTTGCCGGCGACGAAGGCGAGGGCGGCCTCCCGGGCCGCGTGCATGCCCTCGTGGCTCTCCCGGCCGCCGACCCGGAACTTCACCTGCTGCCAGGCGAAGTCGGCCAGGTCGCGGGCGGTGAAGAACTTGCGGGCTGCCAGGCCGCGGGCGAAGTGGTACATCGACGCGCCCATCATGACCGTGTTGTCGACGTCGAAGAACGCGGCCGCGGTCGCGTCCGGCGGCACCGTCAGCGCCGCCTCGACCTCGGCGACCGCCGCGGAGGCGGTGCCGGCGAGCACCGCGCGCGCCTCCCGGGTATCCCGGGAGCGGAGCTTCAGGCGGGCCACGTCGCTGCCTTTCGCCGCGTAAGCGATCCCGGACGAGACTAGCCGGCCAGCACGAGGGCGCCGAGCAGGCCCACGAGCGCCTGCGGGATCAGATTGGGAGGAACGAGCGGCCCACCGGTCGGCAGCGGCAGCCGGGGAGCGGGCGCGGACGGCACCAGCGACCCCGGTACGCCCGACAGCGTCGGCAGTTGCACCCCGCTCGGCTCCTGGCTCGGACTCGGCCCCGCCGGGCTGCCGGACTCCGTGCCCGCGGGCAGGGTGGCCGGGGCGGGAGCGGACCGGGCCGGGGCCGCCGACCCGGTCGGCGCCGGCAGCGGCGGGCGGCTGCCCTGCGGGGCCGGTGCGTTCGGTCGGGTCGTCGGGCCGGACCCGAGGGCCGGGTCGCAATCGCCGCAGGGCAGCGGTCCGAGCTCGTCCGAGGACTCCCCCGGGCAGCGGCATGGCAGCCCGACGCGCAGCGCCGTCACCCGGGCGGACGCGGTGAGCAGCAGCTCGAGCGAGTCGCCGGTCCGGTCGCGAGCCGGCCCGCGCAGCGCCTCGGAGGCGGCGACGAGCAGGTCGCGCTGCTCGTCGACCCAGCGCGTCGTGTCGGCGAGCACCGCGTCGTCCGTGGTCCGGACCGCGGCCGTCGCGAGCAGCCGTACGCCGCTGCGGGTGCGTGCGTCCATGTCGTCGAGGGTCGCCAGCAGCGGCTCGGTGCTGCCGCCGTCGGTGGCGACCGTGCGGATCTCCTGCGCGCGCTGCCGGGCGAGCTGCAGCTGGCGGCGGCCGCGCTCCTCGTCGCCGCGGGTGAGGGCCAGCTCGACACTCTGTACCCGGCGCTTCAGCCCGTACAGGGGATCGCCGGGTAGCGAGCCGCTGCTGGCCAGCACGGTGCTGCCGGACAGTGCGACGGCCGTGACCGCGGCCGCCGCGAGCACCCGGTGGCGAGCACGTCGCGGCGCCTGCCGCGGGGCGGCCACGGGGCGGCGCCGCGGGGGGCGGGCATGCCGTGGTCCGCTCGGCTGGGCGGGCACGACGTGCGGGCGCGGCGGCTCCGCCGGGGTCCGGGGCCGGGGGAGCAGGCCGGGCGCCTCGGCCAGCAGCCGTTCCCGCAGCGCCGCGCGGTAGTCCGGCGCCGCGCACAGCCGGGGTTCCCGGCCCACCTCCCGCAGCCGCTCCGCGACCGCCACGAGCCCGGCCACGCCAGGGTCCGCGGGCATCGCCGCCTCGTCCAGCGCGCGGGCGACGCGCTCGTCGCCGCGGGACAGCCGACTCACCAGTGTCTCCTCGTCCCGGCCGGCCGCGCCCCGACGCGGATCCGTACCCCTGTCATGGCCGTCAACGAGCGACGGGGCGGGCGGTGACGAATCACCGGACTCCCTCCGGCAGCAGCGTCGCGAGCCGGCGTACCGCCCGGTGTTGCAACGCCTTCACCGCCCCCGCGTTGCGGCGCATGACCGCGGCCGTCTCGCTGACCGAGAGCTCCTGCAGGAAGCGCAGGACAAGGCACTCCTGCTGATCCGGCGGGAGCTGCCGCACGCAGCGCAGCAGTTCCTCGGAGGTCAGCCGGTCCAGCACCGCCGGCTCCGGGCCGTCCGCCAGGCGGTGGGTGTCCGGCAGGTCACCGGTGGTCACCTCGTACCGGTTGCGCCCGGACTTCAGGTGGTCGAGCACGAGGTTGCGGGCGATCGTGACGAACCACGCGCCCACGTCCCGGCCGCGGTAGCTGACCGTCCCGATCCGGCGCAGCGCGCGCAGGAACGTCTCGCTGGTGACGTCCTCCGCGAGCGTTCGGTCGCCGAGCCGGGCGTAGGCGTACCGATGCACGGTGTCCACATACCGGTCGTAGAGCTGGCCGAAGGCCTCCGCGTCGCCGGCCTGCGCCGCCTCGACCAGGGCCCAGACCTCCTCGTCTCGGCCCTCGTCACCCCAGCCTTCGCCGTCGCCACGGTGTGGCTCGTCCGGCCGCACGGGTACGGGGTCGAGGAGCATCCGCTCCGCCGCGTGCCGGCCCACGGCCCGAGCCGGGTCGCCCTCGTGCTCCACCCCGACGGCCAGCACCGCGGCCAGCAGCGCGCGCAGGCCTCCGGCTGGAAACGGCTCTGCCCGTGGCGCGGCCCGGCCGTACGACGTCATGCGGTCCCCCGACCCCCGTACCGACAACGTGCCGAGCTAGCTACCCATCGGAGTCGACCTCGTACCGTCTGTCACGAGCGGGAACAGTACAGCACCGTGCAACGG
>DASPYH010000356.1:0-12700 GCA_035636875.1 Mycobacteriales bacterium
TTGGTGGCGGCCGCCTGGTGGCCACCGTCACCGACCCCGATGGCAACGTCCTGGGGCTGCTTCAGGACCGGTGAGTGCCGACCCCCGCTCCCGCGCTCAGCGTCGTCGCGACACCGAGCATCGGCTCACCAACGACATCGATGTCTGGGTGGCCAGTGCCAGGCGACGCCGACGCCAGACCGCGAAGGCGGCCCGCCCAACAGATGGAGACACGATGAGCATGGCCACGAGGACGGACACTCAGTCGCCTGCGCTGCACGGTGCCGACAGCCACGATCTGATCCGCGTGCAGGGCGCGCGCGGGAACAACCTCAAGGACGTCAGCGTCGAGATCCCGAAGCGCCGGCTGACGGTGTTCACCGGCGTCTCCGGCTCGGGCAAGAGCTCGCTGGTGTTCGGCACGATCGCCGCGGAGTCGCAGCGGCTGATCAACGAGACCTACAGCGCCTTCGTGCAGGGCTTCATGCCGACGCTGGCGCGGCCCGAGGTCGACGTGCTGGATGGCCTGACGACGGCGATCATCGTCGACCAGGAGCGGATGGGCTCCAACTCCCGCTCCACGGTCGGCACCGCCACCGACGCCAACGCGATGCTGCGGATCCTGTTCAGCCGGCTCGGGAAGCCTCACATCGGCTCGCCCAACGCGTACTCGTTCAACGTCCCCTCGGTCCGAGCGAGCGGTGCGATCACGATCGAGCGCGGCATCGGCAAGACGAAGACCGAGAAGGCGACCTTCACCCGACTCGGCGGCATGTGTCCGCGCTGCGAGGGCATGGGCTCTGTCACCGACTTCGACCTGTCTGCGCTGTACGACGACAGCTTGTCGCTCAACGAGGGCGCGCTCACGATCCCCGGCTACAGCATGGACGGCTGGTACGGCCGCATCTTCCGCGGCTGCGGCTTCTTCGACCCGGACAAGCCGATCCGCAAGTACACCAAGAAGGAACTGCACGACCTGCTCCACAAGGAGCCGACCAAGATCAAGGTCGACGGGATCAACCTGACGTACGAGGGGCTGATCCCGAAGATGCAGAAGTCGTTCCTGTCCAAGGACGTCGACGCGCTGCAACCGAACGTCCGCGCCTTCGTGGAGCGGGCGCGTCGGGCACGCTCTCGGGCGGCGAGGCGCAGCGCACCAAGATGATCCGCCACCTCGGGTCGTCGCTCACCGACGTCACCTACGTCTTCGACGAGCCGACGATCGGGCTGCACCCCCACGACATCCAGCGGATGAACGACCTGCTGCTGCAGCTGCGGGACAAGGGCAACACCGTGCTGGTCGTCGAGCACAAGCCGGAGGCAATCGCGATCGCCGACCACGTCGTCGACCTCGGCCCCGGCGCAGGCACCGCCGGTGGCGAGGTGGTGTTCGAGGGCACCGTCGACGGGCTGCGGGCCGGCGGCACGCTGACCGGGCGGCACCTGGACGACCGAGCCTCCTTGAAGCTGTCGGTGCGGACGCCATCGGGGGTGCTGGAGGTGCGCGGCGCCAGCGTCCACAACCTGCAGGATGTCGACATCGACATGCCGCTCGGCGTGCTGGTGGTGGTCACCGGCGTGGCCGGGTCGGGAAAGAGCTCCCTGATCCAAGGTTCGGTCTCGGGCCGGGACGGGGTGGTGTCGGTCGACCAGGCAGCGATCAAGGGCTCGCGGCGCAGCAACCCGGCGACGTACACCGGACTGCTCGACCCGATCCGCAAGGCATTCGCGAAGGCCAACGGCGTGAAGCCGGCGCTGTTCAGCGCCAACTCCGAGGGCGCCTGCCCCACCTGCACCGGCGCCGGCGTCATCTACACCGACCTGGCGATGATGGCCGGCGTCGCCACCACCTGCGAGGAGTGCGAGGGGAAGCGCTTCCAGGCCGAGGTGCTCGGCTACACCTTCGGCGGCAAGGACATCAGCGAGGTGCTCGCCATGTCGGTCACCGAGGCCGGCGAATTCTTCGGCGCCGGTGAGGCGAAGACGCCGGCGGCCCACAAGATCCTGACCCACCTGGCCGACGTCGGGCTCGGCTACCTCAGCCTCGGCCAGCCGCTCACGACCCTCTCCGGCGGCGAGCGGCAGCGGCTCAAGCTGGCCACCCACATGGGGGAGAAGGGCGGCATCTATGTCCTCGACGAGCCGACCACCGGCCTCCACCTCGCCGACGTCGAGCAGTTGCTCGGTCTCCTGGACCGTCTGGTCGACTCCGGGAAGTCGGTGATCGTCATCGAGCACCACCAAGCAGTGATGGCGCATGCGGACTGGATCATCGACCTCGGGCCCGGCGCCGGGCACGACGGCGGCCGGATCGTCTTCGTGGGCAGACCCGCCGACCTCGTCGTCGCCCGCTCCACCCTCACCGGCGAGCACCTCGCGGCCTACGTCGGCGCCTGACCGAGGCCCTCGCGGACACCGTGAGACGAGTTCCCTCATCTGTTCCGACTCGTCCCACTCGCACGCCGATAATCGACACTATGTAAAGCTGCGCGGACCGGGGGCAGTTGCCGGCCCACACCCGCCAACTTCTCTGATCCCCCGCGCCGAACGGTCTCCGCTGCGGTGTGTGGCGCCAGCTACTTTCTGACGCGGCGGCTGAGGCTGCTCCTCGCCCCGACGTCCTGTACGTCAATCTTGTCCCGTCGCCTCGGGCTCGACGGGGCGCTCCGCCTGTCGCCGTGCGACCAGCGCCGCCCGGCAGCTCAGCTCAGCCCCGGCTGAGCCGGTCCGGCGCCCGGTCGGCACCACGGGCGATCGCGAGCGCCCCGAGCACCCCGGACACGGCGAACGCCGACAGCCCGGCACCGCGGACCGGAGACACCTGCCGGCGCCAGGCCGCCAACCCGAAGACCGCGGCGTCGGTGGCGTCCCCGGCGGCCTGCCCCAGCAGCCACGGCCGCACCGGTGCGCCGGCCGCGACCGCCCAGACCGTGCCCAACCCGAGCACCGCGTCCCTGGCCGCGAACATCCGGACCGCCCAGGCCGTACGCCGTGCGGTCACGCTGTCGATGCCGAGCGCGGCGGGCAGCATCGTCGGGCGTACCAGGACCGCGCCGCCCACGACGACCCGGGCGATCCCGACCCCGGCGGCCGCCGCACGTGCCGCCCGCGAGCCGTTGAACCGATCCGCAGCCAACCGCGTCTCCTCTGACAGGTGTGCAGTCGTGCCCGCACGGGAACGACACCACCAACCGGGCGCCGGGAATCCTCTCGGTGGCTCGTTCGTTAGGCAACCGAAACACGTCGACGATCGAATGACGTTGTGCACGCGTCCTTGTGACACTACCCCCCGAGGAGGGACTCAGATGGCCGAGCGCACCCTGCGCGGCAGCCGGCTCGGGGCCGTCAGCTACGAGACCGACCGCAATGCCGAGCTTGCCCCCCGCAAGCCGGCTGAGTACCGGTGCCCGAAGGGGCACGTGTTCGGCGTGCCGTTCGCCGACGACGCGGAGATCCCGCTGGTCTGGGAGTGCAAGTTCGACGGCTTGGTGGCGCGCCTCATCGACGGCGAGGAGCCCGAGGCGAAGAAGACGAAGCCCGCCCGGACGCACTGGGACATGCTGATGGAGCGGCGCACGATCGCCGACCTGGAAGAGGTCCTGGCCGAGCGGCTCGAGGTGCTGCGCGGCCGCCGGAGCAAGTCAGCCTGACCGGAACGCCTGCGCGTTCAAAGGGCCGCGACCCCAGCCCGGGATCGCGGCCCTCTGCTTTGCGTCAGCGCCCGGTCTGGCGGTCAGTCCCACTCTTGCGCACCCAGTCTGGCGGTCAGCGCCGGGTCTGGCGGGTCTGGCATCAAGACCGAGTCCTGCGGTCGAGGCCACGTCTGGCGGTCGGCCCCGGATCCGGCAGTCAGGAGGACCGGTTCCTGCGGCGACGCCCGGGTCTTGCGGTCAGGACCGAGCGGTGCCGGTGTCCGGGGGGACGCCGGAGGCCGGAGGCGGCGCCTCGATCTCCCCCTCGATGACCACCTCGCCGGACGGGCCTCGCGGGTACGGCGGCACGGCCGCCCCGCGGGTGGAGCGGACCCGCAGCACGGTCGAGCGGCCACGGCTCAGCGCCCATGCGACGAGCGCCCGGCCGAGCAGCCGACGCGTCGGCGGCAGCAGGCACAGCAGCCCCAGCACGTCGCTGACGAAGCCCGGCAGCAGCACCAGCAGCCCGCCAAGCAGGATCAGCACTCCGTCCAGGGCTTCCCGTCCCGGCGGCCGCCCCTCGGCGACAGCCGCGCTGAACGCCCGCCAGGCCCGGCCGCCCTCCCGGCGCACCAGCCAGCCCCCGACCAGGCTGGTCAGGAGCAGGAGCAGCAACGTCCAGCCGAGCCCGATCCAGGACGAGACGAGCGCCACCGTGGCCACCTCGACCGCGAGCAGCGCGACCAGGCCGAGCAGCACCGGCATCTCGATCAGCTCCGATCGGCCAGGGCCTGCGTCCGCGCCCCGCGGCTGCGCGAGGTGACGCCCCACAGGGCCACCCGCCACAGCGCCTCGGTCACGATCGAGTGGCTCATCTTGCTCTGGCCCACCGCACGCTCGGTGAAGGTGATCGGCACCTCGACCACCCGGAACCCGGCCCGCCAGGTCTTCCAGGCCAGGTCGATCTGGAAGCAGTAGCCCTGCGAGGCGACCTCGTCCAGCTTGATCTCCTCCAGCACGGCCCGCCGGTACGCCCGGTAGCCGGCGGTCGCATCCCGCACCGGGAACCGGAGCAGCAGCCGCGCGTACGTGTTGCCGCCGCGGGAGATGACCTGCCTGGCCACCCGCCAGTTGCGGGTCTCGCCTCCGGGCACCCATCGGCTGCCGATCACCAGGTCGGCCTCGCGCAGCGCCGCCAGCAGCCGGGGCAGTTCCTCCGGCGCATGCGAGCCGTCGGCGTCCATCTCGACGACGACGTCGTAGCCCTCCGCCAGCGCCCACCGGAAGCCGGCGATGTACGCCGCGCCGAGCCCGGCCTTCTCGCTGCGGTGCAGCACGTGTACCGCGGCGTCGGCGGCGGCGATGCGGTCCGCCATCGCGCCGGTCCCGTCCGGGCTGTCGTCGTCCACGACCAGCGCCCGCGCCTCCGGCACCGCGGCCCGCAGCCGGGCCAAGACCGGCTCGAGGTTCTCCGCCTCGTTGTAGGTCGGAATCACGACGAGGACCCGTCCCAGGTCCACGAAGCTCATGGGCTCCTCTCCCTCCCCTGCCGGGGCTCGCCCGGCACGGTCTCTGCCTCCCGCCCTGCCCCCGTCGTCCCGTGTTCCCGTCCTGCCCTGGCGGCTTCCTCCTCCCGCCCTGCCCCGGCGGGGTCTTCATTCCGCCCCGCCTCGCCCGCGCCCCGTTCCCGGGCCCGGCGGGTGCCGTCGGTCGGCCCTGCCCGGCGCGGGTGACCCCGTCGGGCGGGGGTGACCGCGAGGATCAGCGCCGCAAGCGCCACGACCACCGCGAGCCACTCCGGCCCGGCGCCGAGCCGCGTCGCGAGGGTAGTCCCCTCGCGAACGTCGACTGCTCGGACCAGCACGTCCGTGGTGAAAACGGCGGAGCGTTCCGCAACGTGCCCGTCCGGGTCGATGATCGCGCTCACACCGCTGGTCGCCGCGACGACGAGCGACCGGCCGTGCTCCACGGCGCGCAGCCGCCCCATCGCCAGCTGCTGCCAGGTCTCGACGGTGCGGCCGAAGGTCGCGTTGTTGGTCTGCACGACCAGCAGGCCGGCGCCGGCCACATCCCGGACCAGCCCGTCGTACGCGACCTCGAAGCAGATCACGTCCCCCACGGTGACCGGACCGACCATGAGCAGGCCGGGCCGGCTCCCGCCGACGAAGTCGCGCCCGACCCGGTCGACGTCCTTGCTGACCAGCCGGGCGATCGGCCGCAGCGGGATGTACTCCCCGAACGGCACCGGGTGCCGTTTGACGTACCGCTCCCCCGCACCCGTCGCCGGGTCCCAGACCACTGCGATGTTGCGGACCGTGTCAGGAGTGGGACCGTCGGTCAGCGTGCCGAGGAGGACCGGCACACCGACGGCCCGGGTCGCCTCGTCGATGAGCGTGGCGGCGTCGGGGTTGCGGAACGGGTCGATGTCGGAGGCGTTCTCCGGCCAGAGCACCAGGTCGGGGCGCGGTGCCTTGCCGGCCGCGACGTCATGGGCGAACGCCAGCGTGGCGTTGACGTGGTTGCGCAGCACGGCCTCCCGCTGGGCGTTGAAGTCCAGCCCGAGGCGCGGCACGTTGCCCTGCACGACCGCGACGGTGGCGCTGCGGGTGGTCGGGGTCTGCCAGTCGCCCGCGATCGCGGCGGCCGAGGTCGCGGCCGCGACGGCGACGAGCCCCGCCAGCGCCGGCAACAGCGCCCGCCGGACCGGGCGGCCGGCCGGGTCGGTCCGGCGCGCCAGGACCGCGAGCAGCAGCGCGGCCAGCAGCGAACCGGTCAGCGCGACGGCTAGCGTGACCAGGGGCGCGCCGCCGTACGCGGCCAGCCACGCCAGCGGGGAGTCCGCCTGGGAGAAGGCGAGCCGTCCCCACGGGAAGCCGCCGAACGGCAGCCGGGAGCGAGCCGCCTCCTGCCCGACCCAGAGCGCCGCGGACCACAGCGGCCACCCCGGCAGCCGGGAGGTGACGGCGAGGGCCGCGCCGAGCCCGGCGGTGAAGGCGGCCTGGCTGGCGGCGAGCAGAACCCAGGGCGTCGGGCCGACGTAGACGCCGCTCCAGCTCAGCAGCGGGGCGAAGAAGGCGAGCCCGAAGACGAGGCCGAGCAGCGCGCCTCGCGGCGCCCGCACGCCGGAGGTCAGCGCGCCCAGCCCGGCGACGGCCAGGAACGCGACCGGCCACAGGTCGTACGGCGGGAAGGCGAGCACCAACGCCGCGCCCGCCGCCGCCGCGCCGACCAACCGCGCGGTGCGACTCCACGGCCGGCGAGCGGGTGCCCTCGACGTGGCGGCCCTCGCCGGGGCACTGATCGGCGAGCGCACGGGTCAATGATTCCACGCGGCACCGTGCGGTTCGTGCGGCGAGGCTCGCTGCGAGGGCGCGGGACCCGCCGCGAGCGGGTCCCGCGCCCTCACGCCCAGATCACGCCGGGGAGGCGGGCCGGGGCTGGGCGGACGAGACGACCTTCGGACCGGCCGGTGACCCGCCGGCTGCGGGCACCTGCGCCGTTGTCTACTGGCCCCCGTTCTCCTCCCGTGCCGCGGCGGCCGACGCGCACGCCCACCGCCGCATCGCCACAACCGCTTTGGCACGCAGTCCTCGCCTTCGCCGCCGCGCTCGGGCCTGGCCTGCGCGGAACTGTCGCTCCGCGCGGCCCGCCGCGACGGCGAGCACCGACGCTGGACGCGTGGCCGGCGGCTCCCCGACGTGTGACCGCAAGACGATAGCTTGCGCTTGCCGAACGCTGTCAATGCCCGTCTGACCTGCCCGAACGCGGAAACCGCAGGTCAGGACCGAGCCCAGGCGGCATCGAGGAGCCACCCGGCGGCGTGTCCGCGGCCGACACGCTGGACAGGCGCGACGCGCGACAGTCAGGGAACGACTGCTTGCCGAGTACCTGATCCGGCCGGTGGCCGTCCACGGCCGGACGGCCGCACGGCCGGAGGTGCGCGGTCGGGAACGACGACGTGCCGAGTCGCTGATCGGGCCGGTGGCCGTCCACGGCCGGACGGCCGGCCGGCGCGACCCGCGACGGTCAGGGAACGACGACCGTCCCGCGGGCGCGTACCGCGACGAGCGGCTCGGCGAGCGCGTCGGCGGCCGACGGGGACCGCTCCGGCGCCGCCCGGCAGACCACCCTGGCCTCGAACTCGACCCCCCGGCTGCGCCGGCCGACCCGGGTCAGCACGGCGGTCACCTCGAGCACGTCGCCGGCCCGCACCGGAGCGTCGAACGACACCTCGTCGTAGCCGGCGAGCAGCCCTTCGTCCCCGTCGGTGCGGATCGCCAGCTCGGTCGCGACGTCGCCGAACAGCCCGAGCACGTACGCTCCGTCCACCAGCGACCCGCCGTAGTGCGCGTGCGAGTGCGGCACGTACCGGCGGTGCGTCACCGACAGCCCGACCCGCGGCCCGCTGGACTCGGCGCGGTCCGCCGTCGTCCCGCCCGGCTGCTCCACGGGTCCGGCCGCGGGAGGGACGGTCATGCTCACGACTTCCCCCGCTCCCGGCGACCGGAGGCCGCCACTCGCTCGCAGGCGGGCAGCCGCACGCCGCTCACCGATCCCACCCGGTGCGAAGCGCGTGCGCCAGGTACGACGCGACCTCGGCCGGCGTGGTGCCCTTGCCGAAGACGCGGTCCACGCCGAGCTCGGCCGCGGCGCCGACGTCGAAGCGCGGTCCGCCGACCACGAGCAGCGGCCGCCCCGGCTGTGGCCACGACGCCGCCCGCACCGCACCCGCCAGCTCGCGGGTGTTGTGCACGTGCGCGTCCTTCTGGGTGACGACCTGGGAGACCAGGATCGCGTCGGCGTGCTCCTTCTTCGCCCGCGCGACCAGGTCGGGCACCAAGACCTGGGCGCCCAGGTTGACCACCTTCACCTCGCGGTAGTACTCAAGGCCCTTCTCGCCGGCGAAGCCCTTGACGTTGAGGATCGCGTCGATGCCGACGGTGTGCGCGTCGGTGCCGATGCAGGCGCCGAGCACGACCAGCTTGCGCCGCAGCACCTGCCGGATCGCGAGGTTGACCTCCTTCGCCGCGAGCAGCGGGAACTCCCGCTCCACGACATCCACAGTGGACAGATTGACGAGGTGGTTGACCCTGCCGTACACGACGAAGAACGTGAACGCCGGCCCCATCGCCTTGCTGTGCACGACCATCGCCGGGTCCATGCCCATCTTCCCGGCCAGCTGGAGCGCGGCGCCCTCGGCCCGGGCGTCGCGCGGGATCGGCAGCGTGAACGACAGCTGCACCATCCCGTCGCCGGTCGTGTCCCCGTACGGCCGCACCATCGTCGGCTGAGCGCTCGCGCGAAGACCATCGGCGTCGTGAGCGCTCGCGCGCGGACGCTCCACACCCCCCGGTCGGTCCTGGATCGCGGTCACCGCGACATCCCCTCCTCCAGCAGGTCGACGGCCGGGTTGAGGTAGCCGTCGGCGTGCCGGACGACTCCGTCGAGGCCCTTCCCGCCGTCCGGCGGCCGCCTGGTCACCCCGAAGGTGCCGTCCGCGATCGCCGGCAGCAGGCCGTCCTCGGCGATCCGGCCGAGCAGCTCGACCGCCTCGCGGAGCACGTGGCGGGCGCGAGTGGCGACGAAGCCGTCCGGCGCCGGCCGGAAGTCCTCGGCCAGGGCGCCGGCCGCGCCGAGCACGTACCGGACGTTCTCCAGGGCGAGGTCGCGGTCGGACAGGAACGGGGTGACGATCCCCTCGGTCATCATCCCGACCAGCAGGATGCCCTGCCCGGTCATCGCGCCGACGAGGTTGAAGAAGCCGTCGAGCAGGTAGCCGGCGAACACGTTGCCGGTCATGTGCTTCGTCGGCGGCATGTACTTCAGCGGCGCGTCCGGGAACAGTTCCCGGACCAGCTGCGCGTGCGCCAGCTCGAGGCGCAGCGAGTCCGGCAGGGCCGGGTTGATCTCGAACGCGTGCCCGAGCCCGAGCTGCCCGTCGGCCAGCCCGGCCTCGTGCGCGAAGCGCTCGTTGAGCAGCTGCGAGACGATCACCGTGTGGGCGGCGTCGACCGCGTCGGCGGTGGTGAGGTAGTTGTCCTCGCCGGTGTTGATGACGATGCCTGCGCGGGCGTGCACCATCCGGGAGAAGCGCTGGTCGACGAAGGTCCGCTGGGGGTTGATGTCGCGGAAGATGATCCCGTACATGCAGTCGTTGAGCATCATGTCCAGCCGCTCCAACCCGGCCAGCACGGCGATCTCGGGCATGCACAGCCCGCTGGCGTAGTTCGTCAGCCGGACGTAGCGGCCGACCTCGCGGGAGACGTCGTCGAGGGCGGCGCGCATCAGCCGGAAGTTCTCTCCGGTCGCGTACGTGCCGGCGTAACCGGTGCGGGTCGCGCCGTCGGGCACGTAGTCGAGCAGCGACTGCCCGGTGGACCGGATCACGGCCACCACGTCCGCGCCCTCGCGCGCCGCCGCCTGCGCCTGCGGGATGTCCTCGTAGATGTCGCCGGTCGCCACGATCAGGTAGATCCACGGCTGCGCCGGGTCGCCGAGCCGGCGCACCAGCCGCTCCCGTTCCCGCCGGCGCCGGTCCACCTGCGACAGTCCGGACGCGACGGCGCGGCGGGCGGCCCGACCTGCCCGCTGGGCGTCGCGGCCGGAGGGCAGCGCGTAGCGCACCGAGCCGGCGGCGGTCTTCGCGGCGAGCTCGGTCAGGCCGGCCGGGCCAGGGTCGTAGCCGCCGGCCACCAGCGCATGCCAGACCGGCAGCACCACTCCGTGCTCCAGCCCGACCTGGTCGCGGACCGCGTCCACCACGGTGTTCACCCACGGCTGGCTGCCGCCGTCGAAGGCCGGATCCGCGCCGGAGAGACCGGCGAGCCGCAGCGTCGCCCGCTCGACCGACACCGTCGTGTGGGTGCGAGCGAGCTCGATCACCGGCTCGGCCGCCGCCGCAGCCAGCCGCCGCGCCTCCGCCACCAGGCTCGGGTCGAGCCCCAGCTTCGGCTGCACGCGCAGTGCCCGCTCGCGCTGCGAGCCCTCGCGCTCGCTCATTGGTCCACCTCCCAGATCGTCCGTCCATTCACGACCGTGCGCAGGCACGCCGGCACCGCAGTGCCGGGGGCGAGATCCGGCAGCCCGCCCTCGCCGAGCCCCTCGGCGTCCCACACCGCGAAGGTGGCCGGCGCGCCCGGCACCAGCTCGCCGCCGCGCCGGCGGGCGGCTGCCCACCCGCCCGCCGTGTGCGCCGCGAAGGCCGCCTCGGGGTCCAACCGGGACGCGGGCGAGTGGTGGTGCACCGCGGCCCGCACGGCCTCCCACGGCGCCAGCGGGGTCACCGGTGCGTCCGAGCCGAAGGCGAGCCTCACCCCGGCCGCGGCCAGGGTGGCGAGCGGGTTCGACGCGAGCGCCCGATCGACGCCGAGCCGCTCGGCGTACAGGCCGGACTCCCCGCCCCACAGCGCGTCGAACGCCGGCTGCACGCTGGCGAGCACGCCAAGCCGGGCCAGCTCGGCGTGCACCCCGTCCGGGATGAGCTCCAGGTGCTCCACCCGGTGCCCGGCCCGGCGGAACGACTCCTCCCCCACCTGCGTCGCGGCCGCCGACATGCCGGCTGCCACCGCCGCCACCGCCGCGTCCCCGATCGCGTGGAAACCGGCCTGCAACCCGGCTCGCGTGCATGCCAGCACGTGGTCGCGGATCTCCTCGGCCGACAGGTACTGGTGGCCGCGCTCCCCCGGCCGGTCCGCGTACGGCTCCGCGAAACACGCCGTGTGCGAGCCGATCGAGCCGTCGGCGAAGACGTCGCCGGCCGCGCCGAGGGCGCCGAGCACGGCCGCGGTGTCCACACCGGACGGACCCGGCTCCCCCCAGTACGGCAGCACCTCCGGCCCCGGCTCCTCCCCCGCCAGCCGCACCAGCGCCGTCAGGTCGTCCACACCGGACAGGTCCGGTCCGGCCAGCTCGTGCAGGCACCCGACGCCCAGCGACGCCGCCGCCCGCAGGGTCGCCCGCTGCGCGTCCCGCCGCTGCCCGGCTGTCAACGCGTCCCGCGCCACCCTTCGGGCGGCGTGGTGCGCGTCGCGGGTCAGCTGCCCGGACTCCGACCAGCCCGGCAGCGTCCGCACCAGGGGCGCGGCGGCGAGCAGTGCGGAGGACACCACCGCGGAGTGGACGTCCACTCTGGACAGGTAGACCACACCGCCGTACGCCGCCCGGTCCAGCTCGGCGGTGCTCGGTGGCCGGCGCTCCGGCCAGCGGCTCTCGTCCCAGCCGTGACCGAGCAGCGGCCGGCCCCCGCTCGCCCGGGCCGCCCGCTCGACGGCGGACAGCAGCTCGCCCAGCGACGCGGCGCCGGACAGGTCGAGGCCGAGCAGCGCCAGCCCGGTCGAGGTGGAATGCACGTGCGCGTCGACGAAGGCTGGGGTGAGCAGCGCTCCACCGAGGTCGACCACGTCGTCCGCCGGCCCCGCGGCGTACCCGTGCCCGACCCAGGCGAGGACCGAGCCGTCGACGAGCAGCGCGTCGGCGTGCGGGTCGGCCGGCGCCCGCACCCGCCCGCCCCGGTAGAGGGTGGTCATCCGCCGGACTCCCCCAGCCGGGCGTCGAACAGCGCCCGGACGCCTGGCTCCTCGCGGACCAGCCGCAGCGCCAACTCGGCGTGCCCCGGCACGTACCCGTTGCCGATTAGCATGGTCACGTCCGCGGCGACCCCTTCCGCGCCGAGCGCGGCGGCCGGGAACGACGTCGCCATCGAGAAGAACAGCACCGTCCCGCCGGCCCGGGTCGCCAGCACCGCGCCGTGCTCGCAGCCGGGCACGTCGACGCAGACCAAGGTCGCGTCCACCGGCTCGCCGACCGCATTGGCCAGCGCCACCGGGTCGCGGGCGTCGGCGACGACGACCTCGTCGGCGAGGCCCGCGCCCTTGAGCGCGGCCGCCTCGCCCTCGTGCGGCACCACGCCCACGAGCCGGCCGGCGCCGGCCCGGCGGGCGGCGGCCAGCGCCAGGGAGCCGGACTTGCCGGCCCCGCCGAGCACCGCGACCGACGGCGGTCCGGAGAACTCGCGCCCGCACAGCCCGCGCACAACCCGGGCGGTCAGCGCCGGCGCTCCGCACACGTCGAGCACGGCCAGCGCCAGCGGC
>DASPYH010000357.1:0-2883 GCA_035636875.1 Mycobacteriales bacterium
CGCGGCCGCGTCGCCGGCGGCGGCCCAGCCGGGCTGCCAGCCGGCGCGCCAGCGGGCGCACCTCCGCCCGCAGCGCGGCCAGCTCGTCCGGCCCGACCCGCAGGATCGGCCGGTCGGCGAGGTCCTCAGCGGCCGGCGCCGGGACGTCCGGACGGCCCGTAGCCTCCCGTACGCGCCTCGCGACGAGCTGCTCGAGCAGCCGGCGGACGTGCTCGACCTGCTCGGCCGCCTCAGCGGCATCCACCCGCCGTTGCAGGTCCGTACGCCCCGGGTCGCCGCGCACCAGCCGGTGCAGCACCCGGCCGAGGTCGAGGCGGCGCAGCACGCGCTGGGCGTGGTGGCGCTCCCCGGCGGGCGCCCGGTCCACCCCAGCCCATCGGTCGACCGCGCCGGCGAGCAGCAGCCGGACCTGCTCGTCGTCGCCGGCCCGCAACGCGTCGACCAGCGCGTCCCGCAAGCCGGTCAGGTCGTCCGGGACCGGGGTGGGGGTGCCAGCCGGCCGCGCAGTCGGCTCGCCGGGGGGTCGGGGCCGGGCGGCCGGCGGCGGGAAGAGCAGGTCGAACAGGCGGGCGAAGGCCTCGTCGTGGTCGCCGTCCTTCGCCAGCGTCGCCCGCAGCGCCGCCCGGACGTCGTCGCGCGACGCGACGTCGACGTGGGCCAGCGCGGTCACCCCGTCGATGGTCTCCCCGGTCGAGACCGGCACCCCCGCCGCCCGCAACGCGCCGGCGAGCGCGACGACGGCGGCCACGGCCGTGGACGCGGCGACGGACGGGTCGTACGCTTCGCGAACGGCGGTTCGCATGGTGAACACGATAGGAGGGGGCCGTGACGGTGCCAAGCACCCTGCTCACCCTGGGCGTCACGCTGCACCCCGAGCACACTCCCGCACGCCGCGAGCACATCGCCGAGCTGGCCGGCCGGCTGTGGTTCGGCACGGTCTGGCTCCCGCTCGACGCTGCCGCACCG
Organism: Mycobacteriales bacterium; assembly: GCA_035636875.1. Lineage (GTDB taxonomy): Bacteria > Actinomycetota > Actinomycetes > Mycobacteriales > CADCTP01 > CADCTP01. The sequence continues at coordinate 967 of DASPYH010000357.1, forward strand.
CCGGACCGCGCCGAACTCGCGGCGCTCACCCGCGCCGCCGCGCCGGCCCGCCTCGGGGTCGTGCTGCCGCCGGGCACCTACGCCGTCCCGGCGAGCGTGGCCGCCGACCCGGCGCTGCTGGTCGAGCTGGACCTGCCCGGTCCGGTCCGGGCGGACGCCGTGGCCGCGCTCGGCGGCCCGGCCGGCTGGCGGGCGCGGGCCCACCCCCGCTCCCCCGACCCGTACGCTGCCGGCACCGTGGTCACGGCCGCCGACCGGGCGTCGCTGCTCGTGGCGGTCGCCCGCGCCGTTGCCGGCCGCGCGGCCGCCGGGCACTCGGCCGCGGACCACCCGGTCACGGTCGCGCTGACCGTCTCGATCGGACGGACGCGGAGCGAGGCCGAGGCGCGAGCGCTGCGCGACCCGGCGCTGCTCGGAGCGGCGCACCCACGGCAGGCGGGCCTGTTCGGCACGCTGGAGGAAGCGCAGGACCAGGCGCTGGCGCTGCGCCGGGCCGGCGCGGACGCGCTGCGGGCCATCCTCGCCGACGAGCAGGATGTCGCCGACCTGCTCGCCCAGCTCCGCTCGGTCGCGGTCGGGCCGACGCCGTTGCTGCACGCCCGGGACCGGTGAGCCTGGTCGCGCCCCGACGCGGTCGACCGACCACCGCATCCGGGTGCGCACGAATGCCGGCCGGTCCAGGACTCGGCCGAGTGAGCAGTCCAGCTGACGAGTGGCGCCCTCGGACATCGAGTGCGCGCCAAGAGCTGCTCACCCGATGACCGAACCGGTCACTCGAACCGGGGACCGGCTGCCCGGCTACGGGCGGACCTGCAGGTCGGCGTCGATCTCCCGCGCCGCCGACTGCAGGGCCGGCAGGAACACCTTGCGGATGGTGTCCAGCCGCACCCGCGAGGCGTGCGCGCTCGCGTTCACCGCGGCGACCACCCGCCCGGCCGCGTCGTGCACCGGCACCGCGATCGAACGGACCCCGACCTCGAGCTCCTGGTCGATCAGCGCGTACCCCAGCCGGCGCACCTCGGCCAACTCGGCGCGCAGCCGGTCCGGCTCGACCACGGTGCGGTCGGTGAGCGGCCGCAGGTCGGCCGAGGCGAGGTAGCGCTCCAGCTGGCGCTGGTCCAGCGCGGCGAGCAGCACCCGGCCCATCGAGGTCGGGTACGCGGGCAGCCGGGTGCCCACCGCGAGCGCGATGGTCATGATCCGGTTGGTCTGCGCCCGCGCCACGTAGACGATGTCGCCGCCGTCGAGGACCGACGCCGAGCACGATTCGTGCAGCTCCTCGGCCAGCGCGAGGAGATGCTCCTGGGCGACCTCGGCGACCGAGACCGAGGACAGGTAGGCGTAGCCGAGCTCCAGCACCCGCGGCCGCAGGTGGAACCGGCCGCCGGTGCTGCCGACGTAGCCGAGCGCCTCGAGCGTGTGCAGGAACCGGCGGGCGGCGGCGCGGGTCAGGCCGGTCTCCCGGGCCACGTCGGCGATCGTCAGCCGGGGGCTGTCCCGGGAGAAGCAGCGGATCACCGCCAGCCCGCGGTCCAGCGACTGCACGTACTCCCCCGACCGCGCCGGATCTCCGGGCACCGGCCGCACGTGCGCGGCGGACCGCCGCGCATCGACCGGCTGCTGCTCGCCAACGGCCACCCGGCCTTCGCCTCCCTGTGCGGTACGTGTTCGCCATGCGTACATTAGCGCGCCATTCGAACGAGGGGCGGCGCGACCCTTGACACGCCCCCGGCAACCCAATGACACTCCCTGTTCATAAGGCGAACTTGTGTTCGCATAGCGAACGACCTGGGAGGTGCCGCGTGAGTGCTCCGACGGTCGAGCTCCGGGCGAGGGAGGCCGAGTCCTACGTGACCCGGTTCGGGTCGCTCGCGGGTTACGACAAGGGCGGGGTCGAGATCATCAACGACGACCCCC
>DASPYH010000358.1:0-2448 GCA_035636875.1 Mycobacteriales bacterium
TATGTGCCCGGCGCGTCGATGAGTGGCGGTAGACCGGCACCGCCCAGCTCCGTGGGCGCCGCGACCTCTGCGCCGCACCGCTCGCCGAGCCACGCCAGCGCATCCGGCCACCAGCTGCCCTGCTCGGTCTGTGCGGTCCGCAGCCACTCCTGCGGGTCGGCCGGGTTCTCCTTGTTGACGGAGTAGCTGGCCTTGGGGTTGCCCGGCGGGTTGACCAGCGCGGCGATGTGCCCGCTGGTGGACAGGACGAACCGGCTGTCCCCGCCGAGCAGTTGCGTGCTGCGGTAACAGTTCTGCCAGGGCGTGATGTGGTCGGCGATGCCGGCCACCAGGTAGGTGCCCACATCGATGCGCGAAAGATCCACGGGTACCCCGAGTACCGTCATCACCCCTGGGGTGACGAGATGGTTCTCCATCGCCAGGTCGACGAAGTCGGCGTGCAGCCGTGCGGCCATCCGGGTGGTGTCGCCGTTCCAGAACAGAATGTCGAACGCCGGCGGCTTGCGGGCCAGCAGGTAGTTGTTGACCCAGTAGTTCCACACCAGGTCACCCGGGCGCAGCCAGGCGAACACCTCGGCCAGGGACCGCCCGTCCAGGTAGCCGCGCCGCCGGGACAGCGCGGTCGCCGCCGCGGCCAGCCGCCGGTCCGCCAGCGCCGCAGCGGCACCGGCACGGGCGTTGTCCAGTACCGTGACCAGAAGCGCGAACGCGGCCAGCCGGTCCTGCTGGCCGGTAGCGGCCAGGTGCGCCGCAGCGACCGACGCGATGATGCCGCCGGAGCAGACCCCGAGCAACGCGCTGCGGTCGGTACCGCAGATGCCTTGTACCGCATCGAGCGCGTCGAGCACCGATTGCACATAGGTGTCCAAGCCCCAGTCGGCGTACCGGGCGTCGGGGTTGCGCCACGAGATGACGAACACCTGTTGCCCGCTCTGGACGAGGTATTCGATGAGGCTGCGGCCCGGTGCCAGATCCAGCGCGTAGTACTTGTTGATGGTCGGCGGCACGATCACCAGCGGTACCTCGCGCACCCGCCCGGTCTGCGGCCGGTACTGGATCAGCTCCAGCACCTCGGTGCGCAACACCACCGCGCCGGGCGTGACCGCGATGGTCCGGCCCACCTCGAACGGCGACCTGTCCACCATCTCCGGAATCCGCGGCGGGGCGACCATGTCGCGCAGGAACGTCAGCCCGCCGCGCACCAGGTTCAGCCCGGCGCTGTCGATGGCCGCCTTCGCCGACGCCGGATTCACCAGCGGCACATTGCTCGGCGCCGCCGCCTCGACCAGATTCTCCACGAGCAGGCGCATCCGCTGGTCGTCGCGCCAGTCCAGGTGCGCGTCCTCGACGAGCTGTCCCGCGGTACCGGCGGCGGCGAGGTAGGCCTGCACCGCCCGGCGCAGTAACGGGTTCCGCGTCCATGCCGGGTCACCGAACCGTCTGTCCTTTGTGGACGGTGCCATCGTCGAGGTACCCACGGCCACCCGCGCCAGTTCGGCGGCCAACCCGCCCAGCCGGCGACCGGTCGTCACCGGACGGCCGGCGAGCCGCGCGGCGAACCGGACCGTCGAGGAGTTCGGCGCCAACCGCCGAACCGGCCCGAGCGCGGCGTCGACGAGCAACACATCCAGCGGAGCCGCCCGGTCGGCAAGCTCCTCAAGTTCCGGGCTGGTCATGTCAGGACTCCTCAGGCGGGACGATCTCCCGCTTCATGATCTTGCCTGTGGCGTTCTTCGGCAGCGCGTCCACGATCCACACCTTCCGGGGGTACTTGTACGCGGCGACCTGTCCCTTCGTGTACTCGCGCAGCTCGTCGGCGGTGACGCTGGCGCCGGGCTTGAGGGTGACCGCCGCGCCGACCTCCTCGCCCAGCTCCGGGTGCGGTACCCCGATGACCGCGACCTCGGCCACTGCCGGGTGCTCGTGCATCACCTCCTCGATCTCCCGCGGGTACACGTTGTACCCGCCGCGGATGATCAGGTCCTTCTGCCGCCCGACGATGAAGAAGTACCCGTCCTCGTCGACCCGGCCGACGTCACCGGTGTGGAACCAGCCGTCCCGGACTGCCGCGGCGGTCGCCTCCGGCCGCCGCCAGTACCCCTTCATCACGTTGTGGCCGCGGATCACGATCTCGCCGGCCTCGCCCTGCGGTAGCTCGTTGCCGTCGGCGTCGACCACCTTCATCTGCACGCCCCGGATGGGGGTACCGATCGAGCCCGGCTTGCGCTCCCGGCCGGGATGGTTGAACGAGGCGACCGGCGAGGTCTCCGACAGCCCGTAGCCCTCGAGGATCATGCAGCCGAACGCCTTCTCGAAGCCGTGCAGGATCTCTACCGGCATCGCTGCGCCGCCCGATACGCAGGTACGCAACGACGACGTGTCCGCGGCCGCGCTGTCCGGATGGTGCAGCATCGCCGCGTACATCGTGGGCACTCCCTCGAAGATCGT
>DASPYH010000359.1:0-3025 GCA_035636875.1 Mycobacteriales bacterium
GTCGGACGCGGTGCACGACCTGTTCAGCGAGGCGCTGTTCGGCGACACCCCGCTCGGGCGGCCGGTGATCGGCTCGGTCGAGACCATCGAGTCGCTGTCCCGGGACCGCATCGCCGGCTACTACCGCCGCCGGTACCGGCCGGAGACCATGGTCGTCGCCGCCGCCGGGCGGCTCCGGCACGCCGATGTCGTCCGGATAGTGCGTGACGGTTTCGGCTCGCGGCTCGACAGCGACGCCGGCCCGCGGCCGCCGCGGGCCGGGACCCGGGCTGCACGGCCTCCGGTGCGCCGGGTCACGGTTCTCGACCGGCCGACCGAGCAGGCCAACCTCGTGCTCGGCGGCACCGGCCTGCCGCGCACCGACGAGCGGAGGTTCGCGCTCGGCGTGCTCAACAACGCGCTCGGCGGCGGGATGAGCTCCCGGCTGTTCCAGGAGATCCGGGAGAAGCGCGGCCTGGCGTACTCGGTCTACTCGTTCACCTCCCAGTACGCCGGCGCCGGCCAGTTCGGCGTGTCGGTCGGCTGCCACCCGGCCAAGGTGCCCGAGGTGCTGGCGATCGTCCGCGAGCAACTCGCCGAGGTCGCCGAGCACGGCATCAGCGACGCGGAGGTGACCCGCGGCAAGGGCCAGACCCGGGGCGGGCTGGTGCTCGGCCTGGAGGACAGCGGCTCCCGGATGAGCAGCATCGGGAAGGGCGAGCTGGCGTACGGCGAGGCGTTGCAGGTGGACGAGCTGCTGGCCCGGGTCGACGCGGTGACCCCGGACGCGGTCCGCGAGGTCGCCGCCGACGTGCTCGGCCGGCCGCAATGCCTCGCCGTGGTCGGTCCGTTCGCCGAGGCCGACCTCGCCAGCGCGCTGGACTAGGGTGCCGGCATGACGCAGCCCACGGTGCCCAGCCGGTCGGCGGAGCCGGGGGCGCCGGCCGGGTCGGCGGAGCCGACGGCGCCGGAGCCGGCCGGATGGGCCGAGCCCGGCGCGTGGTCGGGGTCCGCGGAGCCACTGCGGGTCGGGGTGCTGGGCGCACGCGGCCGGATGGGGAGCGAGACCTGCAAGGCGGTTGACGCCGCAGACGACCTCGACCTGGTCGCCATGGTGGACGCCGGGGACTGGCTGTTCACCGTCGCCGACGCCGGCGCCCAGGTGGTGGTCGACTTCACCCACCCCGACGTGGTGCTGGACAACATCCGCTGGTGCATCGACGAGGGCATCCACTGCGTGGTGGGCACCACCGGTTTCGACGACGAGAAGATCGCCACGGTGCGGCGGTGGGTGGACGAGGCGCCGGGGGTCGGCGTCGTGATCGCGCCCAACTTCGCCGTGGGGGCCGTGCTGACCATGCGCTTCGCGGCCGTCGCCGCCCGCTTCTTCGACTCCGTCGAGGTGGTCGAGCTGCACCATGCGGGCAAGGTGGACGCGCCGAGCGGGACCGCGGTGCGCACCGCCAAGCTGGTGGCACAGGCGCGCAAGGCTGCCGGTCTCGGGCCGTCCCCGGATGCCACCACCACGGCGCTGGAGGGCGCCCGCGGTGCTCAGGTCGAGGGCGTGCCCGTGCACTCGGTCCGCCTTGCCGGCCTGGTCGCGCACCAGGAGGTGCTGCTCGGCACCGCGGGGGAGACGCTGACGCTGCGACACGACTCGTTCGACCGGGTGTCGTTCATGCCGGGGGTCCTGCTGGCGGTCCGCTCCGTTCCCTCGCGACCAGGGCTCACCGTGGGCCTGGAGAACCTGCTCGATCTGTAGGGCGCGCCTGTCGACTGCGATGACGCAGAGCGATACTCTCACTGCTCCTTGTGTTCGACGTCTGTGCTCCCGCAGTCGTCGGGCCATGGATGTCCGGTTCGCGCCCTGTCGGACCGGCACGGACCGGCGCCCGCCGTGTCCTCGGCGTCCCCCCGTGCGCTGAGGCCGGCGGGCGCCCCGCGTCACTACCCGGTCCGCGGCTGTCCCCCGGACGGGGTAAGGTGCGGACTCAGGTGATCACTGGGAGTGGTGACCGCGCGAGCGGCAGAGCCGAAGGAGGCCGCGTGGCCGAGCTGCCGGAGTCACCCGCCGTGCCGGCGCCGAGCCTGCCGGGCGCGAGCCGCCGGCACGCGATCCTCGTCGACGCCGGTTACCTGTACGCGTCCGTCGGCGTGCTCGTGCTCGGCACCACCTCGCGGCGCGCCTTCCGGGTCGCCTCCGAGCCGCTGATCGCCGCGCTGATCGTGCGGGCCGGCGAGCGGGTGCCGGGCGAATTGCTGCGGATGTACTGGTACGACGCCGCGCGGGACCGGGTGCCGACCGTCGAGCAGCGCCAGATCGCGACGCTGCCGCACGTCAAGGTCCGCCTCGGCAACCTCAACTCGGCCGGGCAGCAGAAGGGCGTCGACGCGCAGGTGCGCCAGGACCTCGAGGTGCTCGCCCGGCACCGGGCCGTCTCGGACGTGATCCTGCTCGCCGGCGACGAGGACATGGTGCCGGCGGTGGAGGCGGCGCAGGCGTACGGGGTGCGCGTGCACGTGTGGGGCGTGGAGCCGCCGTACGGGGTGAACCAGGCCGAGCGGCTGGTCTGGGAGGCGGACACCGTCGACCAGTTGGACGCCGGCTTCTGGCGGCCGTACGTGGAGCCGGAGGCGGAGGCCGAGGCACCTGGGGTGGCGGTGCGGCAGGTCCTGCCGGCGGCGGGGACGGGAGAGCACGAGCACAACGACGCGCGGTCACTGGTGCCGACCCCGGCCGAGGTGTTCGCCGGCCGCCGGGCCGCGCCGCATCCGGCACCGGCGCATCCGGCGGGGCACCCCCCGCAGCCGGTCCGGCTCGGTCCGGACCGCACGGCGATGGAGGAGATCGGCGCGCGGATCGCCGCGCGCTGGGTGCTCACCCGGGGTCGGGAGAACGTCGCCGACCTGCTGCCCGGACCGGTGCTGCCGACGGTCATCGACAAGGAGCTCCTGGTCGAGGCCGAGGAGGAGATCAGCCGGTCGCTGCGGCCGTACGAGGAGGCCCGCCGAGCCCTGCGGGACGGCTTCTGGGCCCGGCTGCACC
>DASPYH010000360.1:0-4621 GCA_035636875.1 Mycobacteriales bacterium
GCGGTCTCGGAGCGGGGCGTGCTCGCCCAGCTCGCGGCCGCCCCGTCCGGCCTGCTGGTGGTCGGCAGCGACCCGCAGTCGGTGGTCTCCGGCGCGCTGACCGAGGAGGAGTACGTCCAGACGCTGCGCCTGCTCGAGTACGTCGGCAACCTGATCGTCACCGACGTCGGTGCGGGCATGCAGCAGCCGTTCCTGTCCGCCGCGCTGCACACCTGCGACCAGCTGGTTGTCACCAGCGCCGCCACCTGGGACGCGGCGCAGAGCGCCGGCGCCGCGCTGGACTGGCTCGCCGCCCGCGGGCTCGCCGGCCTGGTCGAGCGCAGCCTGGTCGTGATGACCCACCTCTACCCGGTACGCCGCCGGCGGCACGGCTACGTCCGCGACCTCAAGGCCGACCTCGCCCGGCGGGCGCGGGCCGTGCACGAGGTGCCGTTCGATCCCGCGCTCCAGCCGGGCGGCCGGATCCTGCTCCGCAAGCTCAACGCCCCGACCCGGCAGGCCTACCTCCAGATCGCGGCCGACGTGATGAGCGGTATCACCCAGCCCCGCTAGCGGCTCCAGCCCACCGCCGCCTCGCCGCTGACCAGCGAGCGGGCGATCACGGTGCGGAGCACGTCGTTGGTGCCCTCGCCGATGTTCATCAGCATCGCGTCGCGGTAGAGACGCTCCACTTCGTACTCGGTGGAGTAGCCGTAGCCGCCGTGCACGTGCATCGAGTCGATCGAGTTCTGCAGCGCGGCCTCGGACGCGAAGGCCTTCGCCATCCCGGTCTCGCTGTCCACGCGGTTGCCCGCGTCGGCCCGGGCGGCGGCCCAGTAGGTCAGCAGCCGCGCCGCCTGCAACCTGGTTGCCATCTCCGCCAGCTTCAGCTGGATCGCCTGGAAGTCGGCGATCGGGCGGCCGAACGCGGTCCGCTGCCGCGCGTACGCCAGCGCCTCGTCGTACGCCCGCTGCGCGACGCCCACACTACGGCCGGCGATGTTCAGCCGCCCGGTCTCCAGCGCGGAGAGCACCTGCTGCATCCCGCGGCCCTCCACGCCGCCGAGCAGCGCGTCGGCCGGTACGCGGACACCGTCCAGCACGACCTCGCACGACTCGGTGCCCTTGTAGCCGAGCTTGCCGATGTCCCTGGTGACCGAGAAGCCTGGCAGCGACGCGTCCACCAGCAGCACGCTCATCCCGCGGTGCGCGGGGCGGGCGGTGGGATCGGTCTTGACCAGCACCGGCAGCGGGTCCGCGTGCCTGGCGTTGGTGATCCACATCTTGGTCCCGCTGACGAGGTAGTGGTCCCCGGCCGGCCGCGCGGTGGTCGAGATCCCCTGCAGGTCGGTGCCGGCACCGGGCTCGGTGAGCGCGAGGCCGCTGCGCCGGGCGCCGGTGGCGAGCTCGGGCAGGAACCGCGACCGCTGCTCGTCGGTGCCGTGCCGGGCGATGAGCCAGCAGGCCATCGAGTGGCTGCCGAGGATCCCGGCGATCCCCATCCAGCCCCGCGAGATCTCCTCGAAGACCAGCGTGAACGAGACCATGTCCACGCCGAGCCCGCCGTACTCCGCGGGGACAGCCAGCCCGAACAGCCCCATCTCCGTCATGGTCTCGACGATCTCCGTCGGGTAGCGCCCGGCGTGCTCCCAGTCGCGCGCTACCGGCACGATCTCCCGGTCGACGAACTCGCGCAGGGTCCGGCGGAAGAGCCGCTGCTCGTCGTCGAGCTCGAAGTCCACGTCATGCCTCCGGGCGGAAGACGGGCAGCGGGTCGGCGTCCGGCCGGTCCCACCAGGCGAGCCGGACCGGCTGGTCGCACCGGACCGTCCCGGGTGGACATCCGACGATCCGGGTCAGCAGCAGCGGTCCCTCCGCCAACCTGACCCGGGCGATCACGTAGGGCGGCTCGAAGCCGGGAGCCGGGGCGCGGTGGACCACGGTGAACGAGTCGACCGTGCCGACGCCGGACGCGTCGGTCCAGCCGAGACTGTCCGTGCGGCCGCAGCGGGTGCACACCGACCGCGGGTGGTGCTGGCGGTGCCCGCACGCCTCGCAGGTCTGCACCAGCAGCCGCCGCTCGCGCGCGGCCGCCCACCACCGCGCGCTCACGTCGTCCTGCGGGTCCGCGGTCACCGGTCGACTCCGAGCAGGACGGTCGCGTGCGTCGACATGACGCCGCCGGTCCCGTGCGCGAGCGCGATCTCGGCACCGGTGACCTGCCGCCGGCCGCACTCGCCGCGCAACTGCCGGACCGCCTCGACCAGCAGCAGCACCCCGTACATGCCCGGATGGCAGTAGGACAGCCCGCCGCCCGCGGTGTCCAGCGGAAAGCGGCCGCCCGGCCGGGTCCGCCCGTCGGCGACGAAGCCGGCGGCCTCGCCCGGTTCGCAGAAGCCGAGCGCCTCGAGGCCGAGCAGGACCGTGATGGTGAACGAGTCGTAGAGCTCGACGACGTCCACGTCGGACGGCGCCAGGCCGGCCCGCGCGAAGGCCCGCCGCCCGGAGTCGGCGGCCGCAGGCCGGAGCAGGTCGTCCTCGGTCGCCATGCCGGTGTGGCTGGTCGCCTCGCCGTAGCCGAGCACGACCACCGGCGGTCGGGGCAGGTCGCGGGCCCGGTCGAGGGCGGTGAGCACGACCGCCCCGCCGCCGTCGGTGACCAGGCAGCAGTCCGCGGTGGTCAGCGGGGTGGAGACCGGTGGCGCGGCGAGGACGTCGTCCCACGCGAGGCTGCCCGCCCCATGCCGGTACGCCACCGGGTTGAGCAGCGCCCACTCCCGCGCCGCCACCGCGACCTCGGCCATGCCCTCGCGGGTGCCGGCGCCGTAGCAGTGCAGGTAGCGTTGCGCGGCCATCGCATAGTACGAGATCGGCGACAGCGCGCCGTACGGGGCCTCGTACCGCGCCTCCGGCGTCCACGGCTCGACCGGGCCGGCGAGCGAGCGGGGCCTCGCCGTGCGCTGGTTCGCGCCGAAGCTGACCACGACGGTCGAGCACTGGCCGGCCTCGATCGCCTGCACGGCGCGGGCGACGTACATCTCGAAGGCCGCGCCACCGGCGAAGGTGGAGTCGGTCCACGCCGGACGCAGGCCGAGCTCGGCGGCCAGTTGCGCGGCGGAGAAGCGGGCCAGCCCGCTGGTGGCCAGGCCGTCCACGTCGGACAGCCGCAGCCCGGCGTCCGCGAGCGCCCGGGTCACCGCCTGCGTCTGCAGGGCCAGCGCGGACCGGCCGGTCACCCCGAGATCGCTCTCCGCCGCCCCGACGACCGCGACCGTCACCGCTCGCTCCCTGGGGTGGTCTGCGCCGGGAGGCTGCGACTCTGCTCCGCCTGGGGACGCAGCGTCGTCGCCTCGACGGCACCGACGTCGACCTGGGCTGACGCGGTCTGCGCCGGGACCCTGCGACTCTGCTCCGCCTCGCGACGCGGAGTCGGTCTCTGCTCCGCCTGGCGACGTACAGTCGGGCTCTGCTCCGCCTCGCGACGCAGCGACTTAGCCTTTCCAGCACCCACCTCTACCTGGGCGGACGCCGGAGACACGGCGGTCCGGAGGGCCGCACCACCCGCGTCGACGACGTCGACCCGGAGGCTGACCTCGACGACGCGCCCGTCCACGCCGGTCACCCTCCCCGAGCAGCGGACGGTCTCCCAGGCGAAGACCGGGGCGGCGAGGCGGAAGCTCATCGACCGGAGGGTCGCGTCCGGACCGAGCCACTGCCGCAGCATCTGCGCGAGCAGCGCGCCGAAGACCTGGCCGTCCACCACCGGACCGGGCAGCCCGCGCTCGGCGGCGTAGCCGGTGTCGTAGTGCAGCCGGTGCCAGTCCCAGGTCGCACCGGCGTAGGCGACCATAGCCGGCAGGTCGATGGTGCGGACCAGCCCCGGCACCTCGGTGCCGATCTCGGGAGTCACCGGTCAGGTCCGATGTGGAGGATCGTCTCGGTCTGCTCCGCGATCGGTTCGCCGCCCGCGCCCGTGTAGCGGCAATGTGAGGTGACCACGAGCATCGGCGCTCCCGACGACGTGCGCCGCTCCGTCACGTCGACCAGCGTCCAGGTCGCGGTGACCACATCGTCCGGTCGGAGTGGACGGTGCCACAGGTAGTCGTGGCCCCCTCGCACGGTCCGAGCACCTGGCACGCCGAGCTCCCAGCCGTGGCCGCCGTCACCGTCGGCGTCCGGCGGCCGGTCGGCGTACTGGTTCGTCTCGAAGACCAGCGTCGGCGGCGCGACGTCGCCGGAGCGGTGCTCCGGGGCCTCGTCGCCGGTGGCGAGGGCGAAGTAGCGGATCGCCGCCCGGCCCAGCGGCTCCGGCGCCGGGTAGGACACCTGGCGTCCCACCATGGCCCTGATCTCGTCGGTGAGCAGGCTCATTCCGGGAACACCGCCGTCGCGTCCACCTCGAGGAGGAACTCCGGCCGCAGCAGCCCGGCACAGACGAGCCCGGTCGAGGCCGGGTACGGCCGCCGCAGCCGCCGCTGCCGGACGGCCGCGACCTTCCGGTAAGCAGGCAGACCCGCCGCGGTCACGTACTCGACGGTACGGACCAGGTGCTCCGGCCCCAACCCCGCGGAGGCGAGCACCTCGGCGACCGTCGCGTAGACCGCGTCCGCCTGCGCCGCGACGTTGCCGGGGTGCAGGGCCT
>DASPYH010000361.1:0-5680 GCA_035636875.1 Mycobacteriales bacterium
CTGGGTGCTCGCCGGCGGCGACGACCATGCGCTGGCCGCGACCTTCCCGGGCACGGCGCCCCCGCCGCAGCCGTGGCGGGTGATCGGCCGGGTCGCCCGCGGCCGCGGGGTCCTCGTCGACGGCGCGGCCTACCAACCGCCGGGCGGCTGGGACCACTTCCGCTGACCGCCACGCGGGACCGTACCCGTGCCGCCGGACCCCAGCGACCGCCGACGTACGTTGGCAACCGTGACCCCGCCCCGCGTGCTGACCGTCGCCGGCTCGGACTCCGGCGGCGGGGCCGGCATCCAGGCCGACCTGAAGACGATGCTGGCGCACGGGGTGCACGGGATGAGCGTGCTCGCCGCGGTGACCGCGCAGAACTCCGTCGGCGTCCAGGGTTACTGGGAGCTGCCGGTCGAGGCGGTCCGCGCCCAGCTCGCCAGCGTGCTGGGCGACATCGGCGTGGACGCGGTGAAGACGGGCATGCTCGCCTCCACCGCGCTGGTGGACGTCGTGGCTGAGGTGCTGGCCGGGGTGGACGCGCCCGTGGTGGTCGACCCGGTCGGGGTCAGCAAGCACGGGGACTCCCTGCTCGCGCCCGACGCGGTGGCCGCCGTCCGGGAGCGGCTGCTGCCGGTCGCCACCCTGGTCACCCCCAACCTGTACGAGGTGGAGCAGCTGACCGGGGTCAAGGTCGCCGAGGAGGCGGACCTGCGCCGGGCCGCGCACGCGGTGCTGGAGTTCGGCGCCGGCGCGGTGCTGGTCAAGGGCGGCCACCTCACCGGCGCCCCGGTCGACCTTCTCGTCACCGCCGGGGGCGCCGAGCGGGCCTACCGCGCGGACCGGCTGGACAACCGGCACACCCACGGCACCGGCTGCACGCTGGCCAGCGCCATCGCCTCCCGCCTCGCGCTGGGCGACGCGCTGCCGGACGCGGTCGCGGCGGCGAAGGAGTACGTGACCGGCGCGATCGCCGCCGGCTTCCCGCTCGGCGCCGGCATCGGCCCGGTGGACCACGGCTGGCGCTGGCGATGAGCGCCGCCGGGGCACCCCGCCTGGGCACGCGCCAGGGCACCCGTACCCGGTCGCACTGCGGGTCTGCCATGCTCACCCCCCGTGGGTGTGGTCACCGTGTCCGCCTCGTACGGGGCGGGCGGCAGCGAGATCGCGCCGGCCGTCGCCGCGGCGCTGTCGGTGCCCTTCGTCGACCGCGCCGTGCCGGCGGGGGTCGCCCGCAAGCTGGACATTCCACTCCAGGAGGCCGAGCGCCTGGACGAGACCGTCGACACCGGGCTGTGGCGGGTCATCTCGTCGATGGCGCTGGTGCCCGACCTGGCCAGCGCCGGTCCGCTCGCCTACCACACGTTCTCCGACGAGCGGGCCTTCCGGGACAAGACCGAGGAGGTGCTGCACGAGATCGCCGCGACCGGCGGGGTGGTCCTGGGCCGGGCCGCGGCACTGGTGCTGGCCGACCTCCCGGGCGCCCTGCACGTCCGGCTGGACGGGCCGGAGCAGCGACGGGTCGCTCAGGTCGTGCGGCGCACCGGGGAGGCGGAGGCCGAGGTGCGCCGGGCACTGCGGGCCAACGACGCGGCCCGGGCCGCGTACGTCCGGCACTTCTACCGGTGCGACGCCACCCAGGCGCGGCACTACCATCTCGTGATCGACACCACCGCGATTCCCTGGGACACCGCCACCGATCTCGTGGTCACGGCGGCGCGGGCGCGGGGCGTGTGACAGCAGGGCCGGGCGCGGCACCCGTCCCGTGCCCGGGGACGCCAGCGAGACACCGAGGAGAGGCAGAGCAGTCATGAGCGAGCCAACCTACGGCTCCGGCCAGTCCTACGACCCGCAGCAGGGGTACGGCGGGGGTGCCGGCTACGGGCAGTACGGGCAGCAGGCGCCGCAGTACGGGTCGGGCCAGCAGCCGTACGGCACGCAGTACGGGCAGCAGGCGCCGGCCGGCTACCCGTCCGGCGGCTACCCGTCGGCCCAGACTCCGACCCCGTCCACGACCGGTACGCCGTCCGACCGGCTCGGGCAGGTGGCCACCATCGTCACGATCATCGGCTACCTCTGCGCCGGCGCCGGGCTGCTCGGCTTCATCCTGTGGCTCACCGTCACCGGCGACGCGACCTACAAGTTCGCCACCGCGCTGCAGGCACTCGTGATCGGGCTCGGCCTCGGCGGGGTCAACGTCGCGATCGGCAGCTGGCTGTCCCACCGGGATACCGCCAGCCGCTGACGCGCCGGCGCGGACTTGACGCGGCAGTGCCCGCTCCCGGGGCGGGAGCGGGCACTGCCGTTGCGGCGTAGCCGCCGTTCCGGCGTGGGCCGCCCCACTGGGCGGCCGCCCCGCCGGGATGGGCTCAGACGCGGGTGACCTTGCCGGCCTTCAGGCAGGAGGTGCACACCGTGATGCGGCGGCGGGTGCCCGGGGCGACCAGCGCGCGCACGGTCTGCACGTTGGGGTTCCACCGGCGGGAGGTGCGGCGGTGGGAGTGGGACACCGACTTGCCGAAGCCGGGCCGCTTGCCGCAGACGTCGCACACGCTGGCCACGGGGTTGCTCCTCAGATCTCGTCTGTCACGACGCTCAGTCACCGTAGAGCCCGGCGTGCTCGCGCGCCGGGCAACCGCGCCAGTGTAGCCAGCGGCGCGGAGGGGGACCAACCCGTACCCTCCGCGACACGATTGGGGGACGCCCGGCGGTGCCGACGAGCTGAGGGAGGTGGCGGGGATCGACGCGCTGGACTCTTCGGCGGTGCGGCGCTGGTGCACCGCCGCGGTCGACGCGCTGGAGGCCCGCCGCGCGGAGATCGACGACCTCAACGTCTATCCGGTCCCGGACGGCGACACCGGCACGAACATGCTGCTCACGCTGCGGGCCGCCGACGAGGCTGTGCGCGCCGACCCGGCCGCCGACCTGGCCGCGACGGTGCGCGCGATGGCCCGCGGGGCGGTGCTGGGTGCGCGGGGCAACTCCGGCGTGATCGTCAGCCAGGTGCTGCGCGGCGTCGCCGAGGCGCTCGCCGACGCCGCGGGCGCGCGGGGGGCTGCGCTGGCCGGGGCGCTGGCCCGCGGTGCCGAGCTGGCCTGGAGCGCGGTCGGCGAGCCGGTCGAGGGGACCATGCTGTCGGTCGCACGGGGTGCCGCGGAGGCGGCGGCGACGGCCGGCGACCGGCTCGCCGACGTCGCCCGGGAGGCGGTGGGCGGCGCGGTGGCGGCGCTGGAGCGGACGCCGTCGCAGCTGCCGGCGCTGGCCAGGGCCGGCGTCGTCGACGCCGGCGGCCGCGGCCTGGTGGTGCTGCTCGAGGCGCTCGCCGGGGTGGTCGCCGGCACCGTCGCCGGGCCAGGCCGGACGCCGCGGCCGGCGCGCGACGGGGGCGCGCTCGATGCGGTCCGGGAGGCCGGCTCGCCCGACTACGGGTACGAGGTGCAGTACCTGCTCGCCTGCGAGGACGGCGCGGTCGGGCGGCTGAAGGAGGAGTTGGGCAGGCTGGGCGACTCGCTCGTCGTGGTCGACACCGGGGAGGGCCGCTGGGCCGTGCACGTGCACGTGAACGACGTCGGCGCCGCCATCGAGGCGGGCGTCGAGGCCGGCCGCCCGCACCGGATCACGGTCACCCGCTTCGCCGACGCGGCGGCCGAGGACGGGGCGCGCCGGGACGGCGTCGCCGTGGTCGCGGTGGCGCCGGGCGCCGGGGTGGCCGGCCTGTTCGCGGCCGAGGGGGTCGTGGTGGTGGGCGGGTCCACCGGGGTGCCGGACGAGGACGAGGTGGTGGTGGCGATCGAGGGCTGCGGCGCCGCCGCCGTGGTGCTGCTGCCCGGGTCCGCCGAGGTGACCGCGCTCGCGGACGTGTCCGCGAACCGGGCCAGGGGTGCGGGGATCGATGTCGCCGTCGTGCCCACCCGCTCGCCGGTGCAGGGCCTGGCCGCGGTCGCCGTGCACGACGAGGCGCGGCGGTTCGCCGACGACGTCATCGCGATGGCGGAGGCGGCCGCGGCGACCCGATCGGCCGAGGTGGCCGTCGCGGCCCGGGACGCGCTCACCATGGCCGGCCCCTGCCGCGCCGGCGACGTGCTCGGCCTCGCCGACGGCGAGGTCGTCCTCATCGGACAGTCCATCCGGGACGTCGCCGGCGATCTGCTGCACCGGATGCTGTCCGGCGGCGGCGAGCTGGTGACGCTGGTGCTGGGCGCGGATGCGGAGCCGGACCTGGCCGGCGTGCTGGAGCATCGGCTGGCCCGGGAACACCCCGGCGTCGAGGTCACCGTCTACGCCGGCGGCCAGCCCGACGCGCCGGTGCTGATCGGAGTGGAGTGACGTCGATGGCCACCGTGGACTTCGACACCCCGCTGCGCGACGTCGTCGGCGGCAAGGCGGCGACCCCGCTGGACAAGGCGCTGGGCCTGCGCACGGTCGGTGAGTTGCTGCGGCACTACCCCCGCCGGTACGCCGAGCGCGGCGAGTTGACCGACCTGGCCGACCTGCGGGTCGGCGACGACGTGACCGTGCTCGCCGAGGTGCGGTCGGTGAGCCGGCGCAAGATGAGGCAGCGCCCGGGCATCCTGCTCGAGGCGGTGGTCGGCGACGGCCGCCGCACGCTGAAGCTCACCTTCTTCAACCAGGCGTGGCGGGAACGGGACCTGGTGGTCGGCCGGCGCGGACTGTTCGCGGGCAAGGTGACCGTCTTCAACTCCACCCGGCAGCTGAACAGCCCCGAGTACAAGATGCTCGACGGACAGGACGACGCCGACCTGGTCGGCGAGTTCGCCGGCGGGCTGATCCCGGTCTACCCGGCGGCCGCCGCCATTCCCAGCTGGACGATCGGTCGGTGCGTCGAGGTGGTGCTCGAGGTCGTGGAGCCGCCACCCGACCCGCTGCCCGCGAGCGTCCGCGCCCGGCACGGGCTGCTCGACTTGGCGACGGCCCTGCGCGACATCCACCGGCCGGCGGACTGGGCCGCGCTCACCCCCGCCCGGACCAGGCTGTCCTGGGACGAGGCGCTGCCGTTGCAGGCCGTGCTCGCCCAGCGTCGCCGCGCCGCCGCCGCGCGGCCGGCCACACCCCGGCCGCCCCGGCCGGGCCGGCTGCTCGCCGCCTTCGACGCGCAGCTCCCGTTCACGCTGACCGCCGGGCAGCGGGAGATCGGCGCCGTCCTGGCCGCCGAGCTGGCCGCGGCACACCCGATGCACCGGCTGCTGCAGGGGGAGGTCGGCTCGGGCAAGACCGTCTGCGCGCTGCGCGCGATGCTGCAGGTGGTGGACGCGGGCGGGCAGGCAGCACTGCTCGCGCCGACCGAGGTGCTGGCCGCGCAGCACGCCCGCTCGCTGCGTGCGCTGCTCGGCCCGCTCGGCCGTGCCGGCGAGCTGGACGCCGCCGAGCAGGCCACCAGGGTCGCGCTGCTGACCGGGTCGCTGGGAACGGCCGCCCGCCGGCAGGCGCTGGCCGAGGTGGCCGGGGGGGAGGCGGGTATCGCCGTCGGCACGCACGCGCTGCTGTCCGAGGGCGTCGAGTTCGCCGACCTCGGTCTGGTCGTGGTGGACGAGCAGCACCGGTTCGGCGTCGAGCAGCGGGACGCGCTGCGGTCCAAAGGGGACGCCCCGCCGCACATGCTGGTGATGACGGCCACTCCGATCCCGCGGACGGTCGCGATGACCGTGTACGGCGACCTGGAGACCTCGTCCCTGCGCG
>DASPYH010000362.1:0-2397 GCA_035636875.1 Mycobacteriales bacterium
CGCAGGCGGGGCCGGTCCCCGGCACCGGCCGAGACGCCGCTTCCCGAGACCACCGCGGCGAGCGCGGCCGGCGACGGGGGAGATGCCGCCCGACCCGCGACCACCCGTGCCCGCCGCCGTGCCACCGCACCCGAGACCTCGCCGCCACCCTCACCGGCGGTCATGTTCGTCGCCCCGGTCGCGGTGCCCTTCGAGGCGCCGCCCGAGGACCCGGCTGTCGTGCCACCGCCGCGCCGCCGCAGCCGTGGCGCCGCCGATACCGAGACGGCGCAGGCCGGCACCGACGAGGCGCCACCCCGGCGCCGGCGCAGCCGGTCGCGCGGTGCCGCCGGCGAGACCGACGTCACCGAGGCGGAGGCCGGCAGCGACGATCCGGCGTCCCGCCGCGGGGCGGGCGGGAGCGCCGAGCAGGTGAGCGGACCGGCCGGCGAGGAGGCACCCGCCGGCGGTGAAGAGGACACCGACGACGCCGAGGAGTCCGAGCGCCGCCGCCGCCGCCGCGGCCGCCGCGGCCGAGGACGCGGGCGGGCCACCGGCGAGCCCGAGGCCGCGGAGACCCGCGACGGCACCGACGACGCTGACACCGGCGAGACCGCTGAGACCGTCAGGGGCGGCGAGCGGGCGGACGAGACCGAGGACTCGGCGGACGCCGGCACCGGGGACGAGCCGTCCGCCGAGGGGACCGAGCGCTCCGCCCGCCGGCGCCGCCGCCGCCGCCGGGGTGCCGGCGGTGACACCGAGGAGCGGCACGAGGATGACCCGCCGGACACCGTGGTGCACGTCCGGGAGACCCGCCGCGCCGACCGGGACAGCGCGGAGCGGGGTTCCGGCGACGACGAGGTGCGGGGTGTCCGGGGCTCGACGCGGCTCGAGGCCAAGAGGCAGCGCCGACGCGAGGGCCGGGACACCGGCCGGCGCCGGCCGCCGATCCTCACCGAGTCGGAGTTCCTCGCCCGCCGGGAGGCGGTCGACCGGGCGATGGTGGTCCGCCAGCGCGGCGACCGTACCCAGATCGCCGTGCTCGAGGACGACGTCCTGGTCGAGCACTACGTGACCAAGGCGAGCTCGACCTCCTATGCGGGCAACGTCTACCTCGGCCGGGTGCAGAACGTGCTGCCGAGCATGGAGGCCGCGTTCGTCGACATCGGCAAGGGCCGCAACGCCGTGCTCTACGCCGGTGAGGTCGACTGGGACGTCGCCGGCCTCGAGGGGAAGGCGCGCTCGATCGAGCAGGCGCTGAAGTCCGGCGACACGGTCGTGGTCCAGGTGACCAAGGACCCGATCGGGCACAAGGGCGCCCGGCTGACCAGCCAGGTCAGCCTGCCGGGCCGTTACCTGGTGTACGTGCCGAACGGGTCGATGACCGGCATCAGCCGCAAGCTGCCGGACACCGAGCGGGCCCGGCTGAAGGACATCCTGCGCCGGATCGTCCCGGAGGACGCCGGCGTGATCATCCGTACCGCGGCCGAGGGCGCGAGCGACCAGGAGCTGACCCGGGACGTCCAGCGGCTGCAGGCGCAGTGGGAGGGGATCCAGCAGAAGGCGAGCCAGACCAAGAGCGCGCCGGCGCTGCTGTACGCCGAGCCCGACCTCGAGCTGCGGGTGGTCCGGGACGTCTTCAACGAGGACTTCACCGAGCTCGTCGTCTCCGGCGACGAGGCCTGGGAGACGATCTCGCAGTACGTCGAGCGCGTCGCACCGGACCTGCTGCCGCGGCTGCGGCGGTGGACCGAGGACGTCGACGTCTTCCACGGACTGCGGATCGACGAGCAGCTGCTCAAGGCGCTCGACCGCAAGGTGTGGCTGCCCTCCGGCGGATCGCTGGTCATCGACCGCACCGAGGCGATGACGGTGATCGACGTCAACACCGGCAAGTTCACCGGGCAGGGCGGCAACCTCGAGCAGACCGTCACCCGCAACAACCTCGAGGCGGCCGAGGAGATCGTCCGCCAGCTGCGACTGCGCGACGTCGGCGGCATCATCGTGATCGACTTCATCGACATGGTGCTGGAGAGCAACCGCGATCTGGTGCTGCGCCGGCTCACCGAGTGCCTCGGCCGGGACCGGACCAAGCACCAGGTCGCCGAGGTCACCTCGCTCGGGCTGGTGCAGATGACCCGCAAGCGGGTCGGTCAGGGGCTGCTGGAGGCGTTCTCCGAGCCGTGCCCGACCTGCGGCGGCCGGGGGCTGATCGTGCACACGGAGCCGGTCGACGACTCCCGTCGGCGCGGGAACGGGGCCGCGCAGGTGGAGACCACGGCGCCGGCCGGGTCGGGACGTGGGCGGCGCGGGCGTCGCGCGGCGGCGGCCGACGCAGGTCCACCGACTCCCGCGCTGCTCGCCGGCAGCACGACGCCGGTGCCCCGCGCCTCCGACGAGCTCGCACCTTCCGGTGCG
>DASPYH010000363.1:0-12866 GCA_035636875.1 Mycobacteriales bacterium
CCGCCCTGGCCACGCAGATTCTGGAGACCGTCGGGACCCAGGAGTACGAGGTGCACCCCACCGAGTTCGTTGCCCGGCTGGGTGAGGTGTACGGCCCGGCGGCCGCAGCGGAGGTCGGCGCCCACCTGCCCGGCTGACCGACCGCTCAGGCTGGGCTAGATGCTGACCGGGTAGACCGTGGCCGGGATCTCGGGGACGATCCGCTCCTCGACGAAGATCCCGTGCCAGATCATGAAGACCAGCAGCGTCCACAGCTTGCGGCTGTGGTCGTGCGGACCGGCCCGGTGCGCGGCCAGCAGGGTACGGACGTAGCCGCGGTCGAGCAGGTGGTCCGTCCCGCTCGAGTCGACGACGTCCCGCGCCCAGTCGTACATCTCGGCGCGGAGCCAGTGCCGGATCGGCACCGGGAAGCCGAGCTTGCGCCGTTCCAGCACGTGCGGCGGCACGATGTCGCGCAGTGCCCGGCGCAGCGCGACCTTGGTCTGCTCGCGGGTGACCCGCTGCGCGACCGGCAGCGTCGAGGCGACCCGGAACACCTCCGGGTCGAGGAAGGGCACCCGCAGCTCCAGCGAGTTGGCCATGGTCATCTTGTCGGCCTTGACCAGGATGTCGCCACGCAGCCAGGTGAACAGGTCGACGTACTGCATGCGGGTCACGTCGTCGGCACCGGCGATCTGCGCGTACACCGGGTCGGTCACGTCCCGGAAGGACACCTTCGGGTCCCGGGTACGCAGGAAGCCCAGCTCGTCGTCGCGGAAGATGCGCGCGTTGCCGTAGTAACGCTCCTCCAGCGGGATCGACGCCCGCCGCAGCAGGTCCTTGCCCCGCATGCCATGGGGCAGGCGCCGCGACATCCCGCCCAGCGCCGAACGCACCGGCCCCGGCAGCGCCGTCAACGCCCGCAGCGACAGCGGCTCCCGGTAGATGTTGTAGCCCCCGAACAGCTCGTCCGCGCCCTCACCGGACAGCACGACCTTGACGTGCCGGCGCGCCTCGCGGGCGATGAAGTAGAGCGGGACAAGCGCGGGATCGGCCACCGGGTCGTCGAGGTACCAGACGATCAGCGGGAGGGCATCCATCATCTCGGCCGGCGACACCGTCTTGATGACGTGCGTGACCCCGAGAGCCTCCGCCGACTTCGCGGCGACGTCGATCTCCGAGAAGCCCTGCCGCTGGAAGCCGGTGGTGAACGTGATCAGCTGCGGGTTGTGCCGCTTGGCCAGCGCGGCGATCGCGGTCGAGTCGATGCCACCGGACAGGAAGGAGCCGACGGTGACGTCCGCGCGCATGTGCTTGGCGACCGAGTCCTCGACGGCCTCGCGGACCTCGTCGTAGAGGCGTTGCTGGTCGTCCACCTTGCGGATGCCGAAGGTGGGCCGGAAGAAGCGCCAGGTCTCCAGCGGGCCGCCCGGGCGCAGCCGGAACGCGGTGCCGCTCTCGATCCGCCCGATCCGCCGGTGCATCGTCGCGGGCTCGGGGACGTACTGCAGGGTCAGGTAGTGCTGGAGGGCGGCCGTGTCGAGCGCCGCATCGCCCTCCACCGCGGTCCCGCCCAGTGCGAGCAGCGACTTCTTCTCCGAGCCGAAGAACGTGCCCCGCTCGTCGGTCATCGTGAACAGCGGCTTGATGCCGAACCAGTCACGCGCGCCGAACAGCACCCGTTCCTCGCAGTCCCAGATCAGGAACGCGAACATCCCCCGCAGCTCCCGCACGCAGTCCTCGCCGAGGTACTTGTACGCGGCCAGGATGGTCTCGCCGTCGCCGTCGGTGGCGAAGCTGGCCCCGTGCTCGCGGGCCAGCCGCTCCCGCAGCTCCAGGTAGTTGTAGATCTCGCCGTTGAACAGCAGCCAGTAGCGGCCCTCGTCGTACGGCAGGGGCTGGTGGCTGAGGTCGAGGTCGATGATCGACAGCCGGCGGAAGCCGAGCACGGTGTCCTCGTCGTGCAGGGTGCCGCCCTCGTCCGGTCCGCGGTGGCGGGCCAGGTCGAGCGCCACGGCCACGTCGTCGCGCACCTCCTTGGCCCTACGGTCGTTGCTGAGGAATCCGAGCAGGCCGCACACAGGTGCATCTCCGATCGGTCGGGGGCCGCAGCGGCTCAGTATTCCAGTGCCCAGTCGTCGTGGTCGCCCACCGGGTCGAAGCCGATCCGCCGGTAGACCCCGGTCGCGGTCGGGTTGGCCCGGTCGGCGAACAGCACGACCGTTCTCGCGCCGCGTTCGAGCAGCCGGGCGCAGGTCGCCGCGGTGGCAGCGCCGGCGTAGCCGCGGCGTCGGTGCTCCGGCGGCGTGTACACCGGGCCGACCCGTGGCACGCCGGCCACGGCGGCGGTGTGGCCGACCAGGGAGACCGGCTCGCCGCCGACCTCCCAGAGCAGCGCCCGGCGCTGGTCGACCGCGCGGCGGGCGATGCCGGCGTCCGCCCCGGCCGGCGTGTGCGCCTCGACCGCGAACGCGACCAGCCACCGCAGCACCCGCTCCACGTCGGCTTCCTTCGCTTCCCGCAGCCGACCGGGGACCGGCGGGTGGGGCACCACCCGGTCCAGCCGGAACAGCCGCTGCCGGACCGCGACCGTCGGACGCGCGCCGATCCGTTCCGCGTACGCGGTCGTGAACGCCTCGACCTCGGCGGGTGGCCCGGCGGCGCCGGGCAGCGCGGGCGGCACGACGGCGGCCAGCGCACGGGCCGCCCCGGACGGCAGCGGGGAGAGCAGGATCCCGCGTGGCGGGGTCTGCACCGCGACCCCGGCCACCTCGCCGCCGTCGCCCAGCCAGGCCAGCCAGGGCGGCTCGGGGTCGACCAGTCCCTCCAGCCGGGCCCGCAGGACGGTCGCCTGCACGGTGTTGCGCACCGGGTCGCGTTCCAGCCACGGCATCACCCGGTGGCCGAACGCCGGCAGGTCGGCCTCGATATGCCACTCCATGTGTTCAGCCTGCCCCGCTCAGCGAGCGGTTTACGCCTCCCGGCGCACCGCGTAGCGGGGGACCCCGTCCGCGGCGGCGGACTCGCCGAGGTACTCGTGGCCGCGCATCCGGCACCATGCCGGCACGTCCAGGCGCGCCGCGGGGTCGTCGGCCTCGACCGCGACCACCTCGCCCACGCCGACGTCGCCGATCCGCCGCGCCAGCTCGATCACCGGCAGCGGGCAGCGCCGGCCGCGGCAGTCCAGGATGATCACAGCCCGGCGACACCCGCGGTGCGGCGCAGGTCGGCGACCACGTCCGGCAGCGCGGCCAGCAACCGGTCGACATCGGCGGCGGTCGTGTCGCGGTGCAGCGACACCCGCACGTTGCCGTGCGAGAGCACTCCCATCGCCTCCAGCACGTGCGACGGCCTCAGCGTGGACGAGGTGCAGGAGGAGCCGCTGGACACGGCGAAGCCGCGGCGGTCCAGCTCATGCAGCAGCGCCTCGCCGTCGACGTACAGGCAGGAGAAGGTCACCAGATGCGGGAGCCGGCCGTGCGGGTCGCCGACCACCACGACGTCGGGCACCGTGGCGGCCACCGTCGCGCGGATGCGGTCGACCAGCGCGGAGAGCCGGGCGGCCTCGGCCGCCGCCTCCTGCGCACGGGCCCGCAGCGACGCGGCCGCCGCGACGACCGCCGGCACGTTCTCGAAACCGGGGGTACGCCCGCGCTCCCGCTCGTCCGCCGGCTCCGGCGACGTCCAGCGGGTGCCGGTACGCACCACCAGCACGCCGACGCCGGGCGGCCCGCCCCACTTGTGCGCGCTCGCCGACAGCAGCGACCAGCCGGCCGGCACCGGGACCCGGCCGAGCGACTGGGCCGCGTCGGTGTGCAGCGGGACGGCCGCGTCGGCACAGGCCGCCGCGACCTCAGCGACCGGCTGGGTGGTGCCGACCTCGTGGTTCGCGGTCATCAGGCTGGCCAGGGCCGTG
This sequence comes from Mycobacteriales bacterium, assembly GCA_035636875.1. Classification (GTDB taxonomy): domain Bacteria; phylum Actinomycetota; class Actinomycetes; order Mycobacteriales; family CADCTP01; genus CADCTP01. Next base: position 3,896 of record DASPYH010000363.1, read on the forward strand.
CCGGTGCGCGCCACCGCGGCGGCGAAGGCGGCCGGGTCCACCCGGCCGAGGCGGTCCACCGGGATGGCGACCGCCTCGCCGCCGGCGGTGACGTGCCGCTCCGCGGCGTGCAGCACGCAGGAGTGCTCGACCGCGGAGTGCACCAGCCGGGTACCCGCCCGGCGGCGGCCCGCCAGCCCGCCGAGCACGGCGAGGTGCGCGGCCTGCGTGCCGGACGCGCAGAAGGTGACCTCGTCCGGGCGGGCCGCGAGCACCTGCGCCACGGTGGCGCGGGCGCCGTCGAGGAGCAGCCGGGCCCGCCGGCCCGCACCGTACAAGCGGGCCGGATCGGCCCAGCCGTCGTCGAGGGCCGCGAGCAGCGCCTCGCGGGCCACCGGGTGCAGCGGAGCCGAGGAGGCGGCGTCGAGGTAGGTCTCCCCGGGCACGCCGCGACGGTACGCCGTCCGCGGAAGGCGACGCCGTCCGCGCGAGTCGGCGGACCCGGACAGGCTGGGGCCGGCGGCTGCGGGTAGTCTCCGCACATCCGGGAACGTCCGGTGGGCACTGGTCCTGCACAGGTCGGCAGCGGAGGGCGGTCACGTGGGTCGCGGTCGTTCCGGGCGGGTGGCGCGGCTGGCCGCGAGCTCGCTGCTGCTCGTGCTGGTGCTCAGCGCCTGCTCGCGGGCCGAGATCGAGGACAAGCTGCGTTTCGGCTGGCCGCGCGGGATCACCGAGCAGGCCGCGCGGATGCGCGTGCTGTGGACGTGGTCGACGGTCACCGCGCTCATCGTGGGCGCGATGGTCTGGGGGCTGATCTTCTGGGCCGCCATCGTCTACCGGCGGCGCGGCGACGAGTTGCCCCGGCAGACCAAGTACAACCTGCCCATCGAGGCGCTCTACACGGTCGTGCCGTTCCTGATCATCGCGGTGCTCTTCTACTACACCGTGCTGACCCAGACCTACGTCACCGACCTGAGGCCGAAGGCCGACACCACGATCACCGTGACCGCCTTCAAGTGGAACTGGCAGTTCAACTACAACGACCGGCGCGACCCGCAGACGGACGACTTCCTCTACACCGTCGGCAGTCCCGCCGAGATCCCGGTCCTCGTCGTCCCGCAGAACAAGAACATCCGCGTCGTGGTCGGGTCCACCGACGTGATCCACTCCTTCTGGGTGCCGGAGTTGCTGTTCAAGCGGGACGTCTTCCCGGCGCCGGAGAAGAACCAGAACAACAAGTTCCAGTTCCGCCCGACCGTCACCGGGTCGTACGTGGGGCACTGCGCCGAGCTGTGCGGGACCTACCACTCCGCGATGAACTTCGAGCTGCGGGTGGTGAGCGACTCGGACTACCAGCGCTACCTCGACGCCCTGGCGGGCTTCGGCAACGACGACCTCGACCGGCAGGCGAAGGCGCTGGCCGCGATCGGGCAGCCGAGCCGGGCGACGACGACCTACCCGTTCCAGACCAACCGGACGCAGCGGGCGCCGTCCGAGCCCGTCGCGCAGGACGCGGGGAAGTGAGGAGGGCGCAATGCGTGTCGAGGCACGGCTCTTCCTGCTGCTGTGCGGCCTGCTGTTCGCATTCGCGATCGTGTACGGGCTGTGGACATGGGCCGACAGCGGGCGGGTCGAGGTGGCGGGGACGACCGCGCTCGTCCTGTCCGGCGGTCTCTGCCTGATCATCGGCAGCTACTTCTGGTTCGTGGCTCGCCGCATCGACCTGCGCCCCGAGGACCGCACCGACGCCGACATCGCCGAGGGCGCCGGCGAGCTGGGTTTCTTCAGCCCGGGCAGCTACTGGCCGGTGACGCTGGCGCTGTCCGCGGCCATCGCCGGCCTCGGGCTGGTCTTCTTCGAAGCCTGGCTGATCGGGCTCGGCATCGTCGCGGTGCTCGTCTCCGTCGGCGGCCTGCTTTTCGAGTACTACGCCAGCGGCCACACCTCGCCGACCATCTGAGCCCCGACGAGGTCCCCGGCCCGGGAAGCGGGCCGGACGTTGTCCGGCGTCCACGTGGGCTCGTCTTGTCCGGCGTCTATGCGCGGCTCGCTTGCCCTCTCGCCGAGGCGGCGAGCCGGGGGGCGTGGGCAAGCCCGAACAGCGTGCCCCCGACGGAGGACCGGACCCCGCGAGGACCGGACGCTGCGAGGACCGGATCCGCGAGACCGGACCCCGCGAGGACCGACTCTGACGGCCTGACCCTGAGGACGTAGGCGTCGGCGGCACCACCCTGCGCCTGCCGACGGCCGGCGATTACGTCGCGCGACCGCGATCTGCCGCTCCGGACGACCAGCAGGCCCGCCGGTCACTGTCGACCGGCGGGCCTGCTGGAAGACGCGGCGCCTAGAGTTCGGGGTCCTTCGGCCGCCCGGCCAGCTCGCGCTCGTCCACGCCCTCCGCGAGCGCCTGCTCGGTCTCGGACCGCTCCTGCAGCTCCCGCACCTCGGCGGACTCCCGGACCGGCCACAGGAAGCCACCGGCTCGGCGCCCCGCGGCGGTCAGCCGGTTCATCTTCTTGGGCACCGGGCTGCCGGCGTACTCCAGCACGCCGTGGCCGTGCTCGTCGACCAGGCCGAGCGGCTGGTGGACCTCGATGAACTCACCCGACGGCAGCCGTTTGACGATGCCGGTCTCCACGCCGTGCTCGAGCACCTCCCGGTCGTGCCGCTCCAGCCCGAGGCAGAGCCGATAGGTCGCCGCGTACGCGAGGGGCGGCAGCACGATCAGCCCGATCCGCCCCATCCAGACCATCGCGTTGATGCTGATGTCGAACTTGTTCGCGATGACGTCGTCGCCGCCCGCGATCAGCAGCACCAGGTAGAACGCCAGGGCCATCGCACCCAGCGAGGTCCGCACCGGCACGTCCCGCGGCCGCTGCAGCAGGTTGTGCGACGCGCGGTCTCCGGTCATCCGCGCCTCGAGGAACGGATAGAGCGCCAGCAGGGTGAACAGGATCCCGGGCAGCACCACCGTCGGCCACAGGATCGACGAGACCGTGTGGTTGAAGGCGCGGATCTCCCAGGGCGGGAAGAGCCGCATCGCACCCTCCAGGAAACCCATGTACCAGTCCGGCTGGGCGCCGGTGCTGACCTGGGCGGGGTTGTACGGCCCGTACAGCCAGACAGGGTTGATCTGCACCAGCCCGCCGAGCAGCGCCATCACGCCGAAGACGAGGAAGAAGAAGCCGCCCGCCTTGGCGGTGTAGAGCGGGTACAAGCGCTCGCCGACCACGTTCCGCTCGGTCCGGCCCGGGCCTGGGAACTGGGTGTGCATCTGCACCACCACCAGGCCGACGTGCACGGCGATCAGCGCCAGGATGATGCCCGGGATCAGCAGCACGTGCACGATGTAGAGCCTGGGGATGATGTCGGTCCCGGGGAAGTCGGAGCCGAAGAGGGCGAACGCCACCCAGGAGCCGACCACCGGGATGGACAGCACGATCGCGTGCGCGATGCGCAGCCCGGTGCCCGAGAGCAGGTCGTCGGGCAGCGAGTAACCGGCGAAGCCCTCGACGATCCCCAGCGTGAGCAGGCCGACGCCGAGCAGCCAGTTGAGCTCCCGCGGCTTGCGGAAGGCGCCGGTGAAGAAGGCCCGCAGCATGTGCACGGTCATCGCGGCGACGAACAGCAGCGCGGACCAGTGGTGGATCTGCCGCATCACCAGCCCGCCCCGGACGTCGAACGAGGTGTCCAGGGTGGAGTCGTATGCCCGCGACATCGCGATGCCCCGCAGCGGCGAGTAGCTGCCGTTGTAGTGCACCTCGGTCATCGACGGGTCGAAGAAGAACGACAGGTAGGTGCCCGTCAGGATCAGGATGATGAACGAGTAGAGCGCGATCTCGCCCATCATGAACGTCCAGTGGTCCGGGAAGACCTTGCCCAGCGTCCGGCGCACGACCGGGGCGATGGTGAGGCGGTCGTCGAACCAGTTCGCCGCCTTCTCGGCGCGCGTTTCCGTCGTCGCACTCATGTCAGCTCCTCGCCGCGGACCGGCAGGGATACGCGAGCGCGCCGCGCTCCCCGGTTCGCTCGCTGCGCTCGCTCATCGACGCTCCCAGAAGCTGGGCCCGATCGGCTCGGGGAAGTCACGCTTCGCCACGAAGTATCCTTCGTCGTCCACAGTGATCGCCAGCTTCGGCAGCGGCCGGGGGGCCGGCCCGAAGACGGGCCTCGCGTCCTGCAGCAGGTCGAACTGGGACTGGTGGCACGGGCACAGCAGCCGGCCGGTCTGCTGCTCATAGAGCGAGGCCGGGCAGCCGGCGTGGGTGCAGATCTTCGAGTACGCCACGTAGTCCTGCCAGCCGAAGTCCTCCTGGCCGGGGCGGGCGCGCACGGTCTGGCCGGGCCGCAGCCGGATCAGCAGCACCACCGAGTCGGCCATCACCTGGGTCGTCAACCCGTCCGGCACGGCCGGGAAGACGGTGGCGATGCCGCCGGCCTGCAGGTCCCCGGGCCGGATCAGGCGCCGGTCGCTGGTCATCAGCCGTACCCCGTCCCGCCACGCGGTCTGGACCAACCCCCTCGGTTTCTTGATCAGGCCGCCGAACGGGATCACCGCGAGCACGCCGAGCGCCAGTGCGGACAGCCCGAGCGTCTTCTGCAGCAGCGAGCGGCGGGCGATGCCGGTCATGGCCAGGCCGTCGACCAGGACCGCGGCCGCGGTGCGCCGCTCGAGCTCGGGGGAGCGGCCTCCGTGCCGGTCCTGCACCGTCTCCTCCTCGGGCATCAGCAACTTCGCCCACAGCACCGCCCCGAAGCCGATGCCGAGCAGGGCGAGCGCCATGGCGATGCCGAGCAGCGGGGTGAACCACGTGTACGCCTGGTCCTGGCCGTTGTACCGCCACGGGACCACCAGGTACGCCACTGTGAAGCCGACGGCGCCGACGAAGGTGAGCACCAAGCAGGCGGCGACCGCCCGCTCGGCCCGCCGCTCGGCCTTCGTGCCGGGAATGGGGAACCGGTCGCGCCGGCGGACGATGTGCACTCCGTCGACCGCGGAGGCGACCCTCGCCCGCTCCTCCAGCGGGAGGCGGTCGAGGTCCTCGGGGTCGAGAGGCAGGCGCGGCTGCGAGGTGCCGCTGTCGTGGCTCACGACTTCGCTCCGATCCAGAGGATCATCAGCATGATCGCGCCGATGCCGACCACCCAGATGACCAGACCCTCCGGCACCGGGCCGAGGCGGCCGATCGAGTTGCCGCCCGGGTCGCGCTCCGTCTTGACCGTCTGGATGTAGTGGGTGATCGCCTGCTTCTGCGCGGGGGTGATCTGGTTGTCGCTGAACACCGGCATGTTCTGCGGGCCGGACAGCATCGCGGTCCACACCTGCAGGTCGGTCGACGGCATGAGGCTCGGCGCGTACTTCCCGGCGGACAGGGCACCGCCGCGGCCGGCGAAGTTGTGGCACGACGCGCAGTTGAGCCGGAACAGCTCACCGCCCTCCGCAAGGTTCGAGTCGTCGCCGCGCAGGTTGCCCTGCGGCAGCGTCGGGCCGCCGCCGACCGACTGCACGTACCTCGCGAGCTGCAGCGTCTCGGCCTCCGTGTACTTCGGCGGCTTCCGCTCGGCCTGCGCCTCCTGCCGGGCGACCGGCATCCGGCCGGTGGAGACCTGGAAGTAGACCGCCGCCTCGCCGACCCCCAGCAGCGACGGGCCGCGGTCCTGGACGCCCTGGAGGTTGCGCCCGTGGCAGGTGATGCAGCCCAGCTCGTAGAGCTGGCGACCCTTCCGGATCTCGACCGGCTCGGCCGCCGGCGCGTTCGAGGCCGCTCGGGCGGTCTTGGGCGTGGCCGCGGCGGCCACGGTCGAGTAGCCCACGCCGACGGCACCGAGCGCGAGGGCAAGTGCCAGCGCCCCGGACAGCCGCCGGCGCAGCCGCGATCGCGGCCTGCTGCCCTTCTCCGACGAGGGGCGGTCCGTCATCGAGTCACACCTTCGCGGTCGGCGCCGGCACCGCGGATCTGGCCGGCGGGATGCGGGCGGGTCAGCGGATCAGGTAGATGGTGGAGAACAGTCCGATCCAGACCACGTCGACGAAGTGCCAGTAGTACGACACGACGATCGCGCTGGTCGCCTGGGCAGGGGTGAACCGGCCCATCGTCGAGCGGGCCAGCATGAAGATGAAGGCGAGGAGCCCGCCGATCACGTGCAGCCCGTGGAAGCCGGTCGTGAGGTAGAAGACCGAGCCGTAGCCGGTCGCGGAGATGGTGGTGCCCTCGCCGATCAGGCTGCGGTACTCGTTCGCCTGGCCGAGCACGAAGGCCAGGCCGAGCACGAAGGAGAGCAGGAACCACCGCCGGAGCCCGAAGACGTCGCCGCGCTCGGCGGCGAACACACCGAACTGGCAGGTGAACGACGAGGAGACCAGGATCAGCGTGACGACCAGCGCGTACGGCACGTTGAGCTCGGTCGGCGCCATCGGCCAGTCGCCCGGGTGCGCGGCACGGACCGTGAAGTACATGGCGAAGAGCGCGGCGAAGAACATCAGCTCGCTCGACAGCCAGACGATGGTGCCGACGCTCACCATGTTGGGCCGCGTCAGCGAGTGCACCCTGCCCTCGAACGTCGCCGTCGTCACGGCAGCATCATTCCACGCTCCCGGGTGCTACACCCGGCGGGGTCAGCGCGTGTTCGCGCAGGTCGGGGACGTACCGTTGCGGGGTGCCCGGCATGCTGTCCGCGCTCGGGGGCGACCCGGCCGACCTGCCGCCGTTCGACGTCGGCCGGCTGGTCACCGAGAGCCGGGTCGACCCCCTGCTGGCGGTCGCCCTCGTGCTGGCCGCCGGCCTGTATCTCTGGGGCGTCCGGGAACTCCGGTCGCGCGGGGACCAGTGGCCGGTGACCAGGACGGCGGCGTGGACGGTCGGCGGGCTGGGCACGATCGCGGTCGCCACGATGAGCGGGCTCGGGGCGTACGACGAGACGCTGTTCAGCACGCACATGGTGCAGCACATGGTGCTCTCGATGGTCTCGCCGGTGTTCCTCGCGCTCGGCGCGCCGGTGACGCTGGCGTTGCGCACGCTGCCCGCCGGGGGCCGGCACGCGGCGCTGGTGGTGCTGCACAGCCGGCTGGCCCGGGTGCTGACGTTCCCGCCGGTCGGCTGGCTGCTGTTCGTCGGCAGCCCGTTCGCGCTGTACTTCTCCGGCTGGTATCCGGCCACCCTCGAGCACCCCTGGCTGCACGAGTTGCTGCACCTGCACTTCCTGGTCGTCGGGAGCCTGTTCTTCTGGCCGCTGATCGGGCTCGACCCGGTGCCCGGCCGGGTCCCGCACCCGCTGCGCTTCCTGCTCGTGTTCGCCGCGCTGCCGATCCACGCCATCCTCGGCCTGACGATCATGAACAGCTCCGAGCTGATCGCGGGCCCGCACTACCTGGGGTTAGGGCTGACCTGGTCCGACCCGGCTTCCGACCAGCGGGTCGGTGGCGGGCTGCTGTGGGCGTCCGGGGACCTGGTCGGGCTGCTCATGCTCGGCGCCGTGGTGGTGCAGTGGATGCGCGCGTCCGACCGGGAGGCGGCCCGGATCGACCGGCAGCTCGACCGGGAGCAGCGGGCCAGGGTGGCGGCCGGTACGGAGGGTGCGGAGGATCTGCTGCAGCCGGTCTGGTGGGCCGCCCCACGCGCCCCGACCGCCCGGGCTGCGCCCGCCGCCTCGGCGGCCCCACCGTCCCCGGTCGGCCCGGCCGCCTCGGCGACTTCACCGTCCCCGCTGGGTCCGGCGTCCCGGGCCCCGGCTGCCCCGGCAGGCCTGGCGGCCCAGGCGTCCCAGGCGGCCCCGCCGTCCCCGGCCCGCCGGGCCGCCACGACCACCCCGGCGACCGCTGCTCCTGCCGCCCCGGACGGCCCGGGTGTCCCCGCCGCCCGCGGTGCCGGCGCGGGGGACTGCCAGACCCCGCGCCAGCCGCCGACCCCGACCGCCCCGCGCGACCTCCCTGACCCCGGCGCAGCCGCCGGGCCTGGGGCGGACCGATCGTGACTGGACCGATCGGGCGCGGACGGCTGGGCCGGACGCGAGCCGCGTTGACCGCATGATCGGTCCGGCCTACAGTGCCGTGGTCGAATCGCTGCCACCCCTCCCGGTGGCACGTCTGAGGCGGAGGAGACGTGGTCTCTGGATCCCGTCCCGGCAGTGGTACGCAACGAGCCGTGCGCAAGGTCTCGACGACCCGGCGCGAGTGCGCGGTCTGCGGCGAGCGGCTGTCGGCGTACAACCCGGGCCCGAACTGCTTCGTCCACTCGACCAGCGCCTCCCGGCGCCCCGAGGCCTGGCAGCGTCGCTAGCCGCGCGCGGAGGCGCATCCTGGGTTGCCGCCGCCGGTCCGCGGCGGCCGTCGGCGTCGCCCTAGGATCGCGGTCATGACCGCCCCGCGTGCGTCCTCCACCGTGATCGTCTTCAGCCAGGACCCGGCCGTCCGCGAGCAGGTCCGCAGCGCCGTCGGCCGCCGCCCCGCGCCGGACCTCGGTCGGATCGAGTGGGTCGAGTGCGCGATGGGCGAGGAGGTCGTCGCCCGGATCGACGCCGGGGGGGTCGACGTCGCGATCCTCGACGGCGAGGCGCAGCCCACCGGCGGCATGGGCATCAGCCGCCAGCTGAAGTACGAGATCGACGACTGCCCCGCGGTCTGCGTGCTGCTCGGCCGCCGTGACGACCGTTGGCTGGCGACGTGGTCGCTCGCCGACGCGACGCTGGCCCGTCCGCTCGACCCGGTGACCGCCGCCGAGACGGTCGCGCAGCTGCTGCGCGACCGCGCCCGCGGCGTCCCGGTCGCGCGGTAGGCGGCCCGCGGTGACCGCTCCGGACTCGTGGCGCACCTGGCCGGCAGTGCTCGGCGCGCTGCTGCGCGGTGAGTCGCTGGGCACCGCCGACACCGCCTGGGCGATGGGCGAGATCATGTCCGGCGAGGCGACCGCGGCACAGCTCGCGGCGTTCGCCGTGCTGCTGAGGGCAAAGGGGGAGACGCCGGCCGAGCTGGCTGGCCTGGTCGCCACCATGCTGG
>DASPYH010000364.1:0-4595 GCA_035636875.1 Mycobacteriales bacterium
TCCACCGTAGCCGCCGGAACGAACCCGTCCGCCTCGATGAGTGCGGCCGTACGGCCAAACTCTGGCGCGAGGTGGGCTCCCGAGACGACCAGTTGCACGTCGAGCTCCGCTCGACCGGCCAACTCCGAGAGCAGCCCGCTGAGCAGTCCGTACTCGGCGCGAGTCGCTGTGAAGACGCTGATCCGGTCCACGCCTCGGCCCCTCCGCGTTGGCTTCCTCACATGCCCGTCACGACAGCGCGACTGGTGCCAGCACCTCGTCGAACCGAGCGATGACCTCCATCGGCGGGTCGAAGTCGGCTGCCGCCACATTCTCGTCCACTTGGCGCGGCTGGGAGGCGCCGACGAGCACGCTGCACACCTCGGCGCGGCGCAGGCACCATGCGAGAGCAAGCCGGGCGAGTGGCACCCCTGTCTCAGCGGCAACCTTGGTCGCGGCTTCAACGGCCTCCAGCACGCCGGGACGAAAGTACCGCTGGATGAAGGATGCTCCCGACCCCGCCGCGCGGCTGTCCGTGGGTGGGGCAGAGCCAGGCCGGTACTTGCCGGTCAGGACGCCCATGGCGAGCGGCGACCAGGCCAGCGTCCCGAGCCCGTGCTCCGCGCTCGTCCCGAGGACGTCGGTCTCGACTCGCCGCCAGAGTGCCGAGTACTGCGGTTGGTTGCTCACCGGCTCCGCCCAACCGTGCGCCCGGCAGAGCGACGCCGCGTCGGCGATCTGATCGGCCGTCCACTCCGAGACTCCCCAGTAGAGGACGGCACCGGACCGTACGAGATCGTCCATCGCGCGGCAGGTCTCGGCCAGGGGCGTAGCAGTGTCGTAGCGGTGACACTGATAGAGGTCGATGTGGTCGGTCCGCAACCTGCGCAACGATGCGCCCGCCTGCTCGAACAGGTGCTTGCGCGACAGCCCACGCTGGGTGGGCCGATCTCCCATCGGGAAGTACGCCTTGGTTGCCAGCACAACGGCGTCCCTCGGCAGTGCCCGGACCGCGTCGCCCAGCACCGCCTCGGCCTTCCCGCCCTGGTACTCGTTCGCCGTGTCGAACAGGGTGACCCCCTGGTCGAAGGCACGGCGCACACAGGCGGCGGTGGTGTCCCTGCCGACGCTGCCGCCGTACGTCAACCAGGATCCGAGGCCAACGGTCGAGACTTGCAGTCCCGAGCGGCCGAGCCGGCGATACCGCATCCGAGGCCTCCTTGCTGTCCGGCCGTGCGCACCATGGGATCCTTGACGACCAGGGCGGCGGCCAGGGCTCCGACCACCGTCGCCTGGTCTGCTGTGGACAGTCCGACGGAGCTGGGCAGGGACAGGCCCTGCCGGTGCAGCCGGTCCGCGACCTGGCCGCCGAGTCGGGGCGCGCGGGCGTACGGGGCCTGGCGGTGCAGCGGCAGCCACAGCGGGCGGGCCTGCACCCCGGCGGCGGCCATCGCGTCGACCACCCGCGGCACCTCCGCCGACGCCGGCTCGAGCAGGACCGAGTGCAGCCAGTGCGACGGCCTCGCCCAGGCGGCCTGCGGTGGCGGTACCACGGGCAGGCCGGCAAGCAGCCGGTCGTAGCGCTCGCAGAGGTCGCGCTTGGCTGCGAGGAACGCGGGCAGCTGCTCGAGCTGGGCGAGCCCGAGGGCCGCGGCCACGTTGGTCAGCCGGTAGTTGTGGCCGACCAGGTCGTGCACGTAGCCGGGTCCGGGCAGCTTGGCCTGGGTGGTGAGGTGCCGGGCGCGGTCGGCGAGCGCGGCGTCGTCGGTGACGAGCATCCCGCCGCCGCCGCTGGTGATCACCTTGTTGCCGTTGAACGAGAAGCAGCCGAGGTCGCCCACGCTTCCCACCTGCCGACCGCCGAACCGCCCGCAGGCGTACGCCGCGCCGAGCGACTCCGCGGCGTCCTCGAGGATGCGGGTGCCGAACCGCTCCCGCAGCGTCCACAGCGGCTCCAGGTCCGCCGGGTGGCCGAGGACGTGCACCACCTCCACGACGCCGGGCGGTCGCTGACCACGCCGCACCCGGCGGACCACCTCGTCGTGCAGCAGCTGGGTGTCCATGTTCCAGGTGCGCGGCTCGCTGTCGACCAGCAGCGGTCGCGCTCCGGTGTAGCTGATCGCGTTCGCCGAGGCGATGAACGTGAACGAGGAGACCGGGACCTCGTCCCCCGGACCGGCCCCGGCGACCCGCAGCGCGATGTGCAGCGCCGCGGTGCCACTGGCGCAGGCGACCGCGTGCCGCGAGCCGACCGCGGCGGCGAAGGCCCGCTCGAACCGCCCCACGAACGGGCCGACGGAGGAGACCTGGCCGCTGCGCACGCACTCGGCGAGGTAGCTCGCCTCGTTGCCGGACAGCCGCGGCTCGGCCAGGGGGATCGTCGCCGGGACGATCATCGCTGGTACCGGCTCGCGGTCCGCGGGTCGGCCCGTCCGCGCAGCCAGCCGGCGGTCCGGCGCAGGCCCTCTTCCAGCTCGACCGTCGGCATCCAGCCGAGCAGCTGCGCCGCCCGGACCGGCTCGGACTGCAGGATCTGCACCTCGCTCGCGGCCGGGCGGATCCGCTGGCCGTCGCAGACCGGCTCGGCGGTCCGGCCGGTGACCGCGCAGCAGGCGGCAAGCAGGTCTGCCACGGACACGGTCCGGCCGGTGCCGAGCTGCACCACGGTGCCGGCCGGAAGGTCCGCCTCGGCCATCCGCACGAAGCCGTCGACGGTGTCGGTGACGTAGGTGAAGTCCCGGCACGGCGTCAGGCTGCCGAGCCGGACCCGGGACGCGCCCGCGAGCAGCTGGCCGAGCACGGTCGGGATCACCGCCCGCGCCGACTGCCGCGGGCCGAACGTGTTGAACGGCCGCAGCGTCACCACCGGAGTGCCGAACGACCGGGCGTACGCCTCGCAGAGCTGGTCCGCCGCGATCTTCGAGGCGCTGTACGGTGACTGGCCGCACAGCCGGTGGGTCTCCCGGATCGGCACCGACTCCGGCGTGCCGTAGACCTCGCTGGTGGAGGTGTGCACCATCCGCACGCCCGCGTCCCGCACCGCCTCCAGGACGTTCAGGGTGCCGACGACGTTGGTGTCCACAAAGGACGACGGTGCCTGGTAGCTGTACGGGATCGCGATCAGCGCGGCCAGGTGGAAGACCACGTCGACGCCGTCGACGAGACAGCGCACCGACCGGGCGTCCCGGACGTCGCCGAGGTGGACATCCAGCCGACCGTCCGGCCCGCCGCCGGGGCTGGAGGGCGCCTCCAGGCCGGCGAGCCAGCCCACCGAGCCGGTCGAGTCGTACTGGCACAGCGCCCGCACCCCGTACCCGTCGGCGAGCAGCCGCTCGACGAGGTGACTGCCGATGAACCCGCCGGCACCGGTGACGAGCGCGACCGGTGCCGTCACAGCCGTCCCCTGGCTCGGGCCAACTCGGCCGGCCGCCCGATGTCCTGCCAGTCGTCGGGCATCCGCCAGACCCCGATCTGCTGGCCGCGACGCAAGCAGTCGTCGAACAGCGCCGTGATCGGGTACAGCCGGTCCGGCGGGACCCGGTTGAGCAGCCACGGCTCGACCACGTAGACCCCGGCGTTCACCGGCCAGGACGTCACGGGCTTCTCCACCACCCTGGCCAGGTGGCCCTGGGCGATCTCGACCACGCCGAACGGCACCTGGTGCCGGTACTCGCTGACCGCCATCGTCGCCACCACCGGGTGCTCCCGGTGGGCGGCGAGCAGGTCGCCGACCCCGAAGGCGGTGACCAGGTCGCCGTTCATGACCAGCAGCGGTTGCTCGGGCAGCAGTCCCAGCCGAGGCAGCAGGCCGAGCGCACCGCCTGTCCCGAGTGGACAGTCCGGGTCGTCCCGCAGGTAGTCGATCCGGCAGCCGAACCGGCTGCCGTCGCCGAAGTGCTGCTCGATCTGGTCGGCCAGGTAGTTGACCGACAGCAGGATCCGGCGGATCCCGCCGCCGACGAGGTGCAGCACAAGCCGCTCCAGGATCGGCCTGCCCGCGACCGGCACCATGGGCTTGGGCAGGTCGTCGGTCAGCGGCGCCAGCCGGGTTCCGCGGCCGCCGGCCATGATCACCGCCCAGTTGTCCCGCTCGACCACCCCGAGCAGCTCGTCGCAGACGTGCACGCCGACCACGTGACCGTCCGGGTCGACGACCGGCACCTCGGTGATCGACCGGGCCCGCATCAGGTCCAGCACCTCGGCCCTGCCGTCGTCCGGAAGCACCGTCGGGGGCCTCGGCTCGACCAGCGGCGCGACCGGCGAGTCGAGGCCGAGGCCGTCGAGCAGGGCGCGGTGGATCTGCCGCTCCCCGACGAGCCCGACAAGCCGCCGGGACTCGTCGACCATCACCGCGCTGTCGACGTGCTCGGCTTCGATCGCCAGCAGCGCCTGGCGGATCGAGGCGTCCTTGTCGATGAGCAGGTGCTCGAGCCGACCGTTCACGTGCACGACCGCACCTTCTTCCGGTACGCCCTACAAGCGGCTCTACCGACCGGCCGCACGGTCGGTTATAGCAGAAGATGCGGTCCAGCTCAAGCCCCCGTGACCCTTCTGGTCGCGGGCGGGCGTCCACGCCGGGCCGCGACGGCCGCGGGCGACGGCACCCACCTGGGCGG
>DASPYH010000365.1:0-4416 GCA_035636875.1 Mycobacteriales bacterium
CTCGCCGTGCGGCCGCGGACCCCCGGGGCGGCCGCTCGGTCGGGCTGGTCCGGTTGGTTTGCGCGGTCGCCCTCCGAGTGCCGGGTGCGCCCGAGCGAGCTCGGGTGTCCCCGGCCGGCCTGCGACACGGTGCTCGCCGTGCGGCCGCGGACCCCCGGGGCGGCCGCTCGGTCGGGCTGGTCCGGTTGGTTTGCGCGGTCGCCCTCCGAATGCCGGGTGCGCCCGAGCGGGGAGCCGAGCCGGAGGTGTCGAGCCGCCGGCTAGTCGGAGCTCGCGGTCGCCCCCGGAGGCAGGCTGGCCACCCCCTCCGGGAGGAAGCGCCGGCCGGTCACCCGTTCCGACACACCCGTCCGGTCCAGGTACGGCAGGATGCCGCCGAGGTGGAACGGCCAGCCCGCCCCGAGCAGCATGCACAGGTCGATGTCGCGCGGGTCTGCGACGACGCCCTCGTCCAGGATGAGCCGCGCCTCCTCGGCGAGCGCCGCCAGTGCCCGCTCTCGAACCCCCGTCTCTGTGGAGGGACGGTCGCCGACGACGAACAGCGTGCGAACCTCGGGATCGACCTCGGGTCCGCTGGCACCCCAGCTCAGCACGCCGGGCTTGCCCGCCTCGACCAGCCGGGCCAGGTTCTCGCTCACCCCGAACCGGTCCGGATACACCCCGTGCAGCGTCGCGCCCACATGCAGCGCGACGGGCGGCCCGACCAGGGCGAGCAGCGTGAGGGGCGACATCGGCAGGCCCAGCGGCTCCAGCGCGCGGTCGGCCACCTCGATCGGGGTGCCCTCGTCGATCGCGGCGGTCACCTCGCCGAGGAAGCGCACGAGCAGCCGGTTCACCACGAATGCCGGCGCGTCCCGCACCAGCACGCAGGACTTCTTCAGTGCCTTGCCGACGGCGACCGCCGTCGCCAGTGTCGCGTCGTCGGTCTGCTGGGCGCGAACCACCTCGAGCAGCGGCAGCACCGCGACCGGGTTGAAGAAGTGCAGGCCGACCACCCGCTCCGGGTGTACGAGCCCGGCGGCCATCTCGGTGACGGACAGCGAGGACGTGTTGGTCGCCAGCACGCAGTCCGGTGCGACGACCGCCTCGACCTCCGCGAAGACCTGCTGCTTGACCTTGAGGTCCTCGAACACAGCCTCCAGCACGAGGTCGGCGTCGGCGAAGGCGTCCTTGGTCAGCGACCCCGTCACCAGCGCTTCGAGCCGGTTGGCCTCGTCCGGGCGCACCCGTCCCTTCCGCAGCAACTGGCCAACCTCGCCGCGCACGTACGCCACGCCACGGTCGAGCCGCTCCCGGTCGAGGTCGGTCATGACCACCGGCACCTGCAGCCGCCGCGCGACCAGCAGCGCGAGCTGGCCGGCCATCAGCCCCGCTCCGACGATGCCGACCTTGGTGACCGGCCGCGCGGGCGCCTCCGGCACCCCGGCCGGCCGGCGGGCCCGCTTCTGCACCAGGTCGAACGAGTAGAGACCGGCGCGGGACTCCTCGCCCATCAGCAGGTCGGCGAGCGCCGCGTCCTCGGCTCGGAAGCCGTCCTCCGGCGAGGCCGTCCTGGCCAGCGCGAGGAGATCCAGCGCCCGGTAGGGCGCCGGAGCGCCGCCGTGCAGCTTCGCGTCGGCGAGCGCCCGCCCGCGGGCCACCGCCTCGTCCCACGCAGGCCCGCTGTCGACCGCGGGGCGCTCGACGGTGACGTCGCCCCGCACGACACGGGCGGCCCAGCGCAGCGACTCGGCCAGGAAGTCGGCGCTGTCCAGCAGCACGTCGGCGATGCCGAGGCCGGACGCCTGCTCCGCGCGCAGCATCCGGTTGTTGTTCAGCGGGTTCTCCACGATCACGGCGACCGCCGCGGACGCGCCGGCCAGCCGCGGCAGCAGTTGGGTGCCGCCCCACCCGGGAACCAGCCCGAGGAAGCACTCGGGGAGTCCGAGCGGAGCGGCCGCTCGGGACAGCGTGCGGTAGTGGCAGTGCAGCGCCAGCTCGAGACCGCCCCCCAGGGCGGCTCCGTTGACGAACGCGAATGTCGGCACGGCGGACTCGCTCAGCCGCCGGAAGACCCGGTGCCCGAGGCGGCCGAGATCGAGGGCGGTCTCGCGGTCGGCGATCCGTGGCACGCCGCTGAGGTCGGCTCCGACCGCGAAGACGAACGGCTTGCCGGTGACCGCGATCGCCGAGACCCGCGGCGCGTGCGCCGCTATGTCGTCCAGCGCGCGGTCCAGCGAGGCCAGTCCGCCGGGGCCGAACGTGGACGGCTTCGTGTGGTCGCGCCCGTTGTCCAGGGTCACCAGGGCGACGTCGCCGGACAGGCCGGGCACCTCGACGTACCGGACCAGGGCGCGGGTGACGACCTCGTCGGCGCGGCCGGCCTGGATCGCCGTCACGCGGCGGCTCCGGTCCAGTGGGGGTTCTCCCAGATCACCGCGCCGCCCATGCCGAAGCCGACGCACATCGCGGTCAGCCCGTACCGCACCTCCGGGTGCTCGCGGAACTGCCGTGCCAGCTGCGTCATCAGCCGTACGCCGGAGGAGGCCAGCGGATGCCCGACCGCGATCGCCCCGCCGTACGGGTTCACCCGGGGGTCGTCGTCGGCGATGCCGTAGTGCTCGAGGAAGGCGAGCACCTGCACCGCGAACGCCTCGTTCAGCTCGAACAGGCCGATGTCCGAGACGGACAGCCCGGTGCTGCGCAGAGCGCGCTCGGTGGCAGGGATCGGCCCCAGCCCCATCACCTCCGGGTCGACACCGGCGAAGCCGTAGCCGACCAGCCGCATCCTCGCCGGCAGCCCGAGCTCGGTGGCCACGTCCTCGGCCGCGAGCAGGCAGCCGGTGGCGCCGTCGTTCAGCCCGGCGGCGTTGCCGGCGGTGATCCTCCCGTGCGGACGGAACGGGGTCTTCAGCCCGGCCAGCCCCTCGACCGTGGTGCCCGGGCGAGGAGGCTCGTCCTTCGTGGCCAGGCCCCAGCCGAGCTCGGCGGATCGGGTGGCCACCGGCACCAGGTCCGGCTGCACCTTGCCGTCGGCGTACGCCTTCGCGAGCCTCGCCTGGCTCGCCGCGGCGAAGGCGTCGCAGCGCTCCCGGGTGATCCCTGCGAACCGGTCGTGCAGGTTCTCCGCGGTGCTGCCCATGACCAGCGCGGAGGGGTCGACCAGCCGGTCGGACAGGAACCGCGGGTTGGGGTCGACGCCCTGGCCCATCGGGTGGTGGCCCATGTGCTCGACCCCGCCGGCGATCCCGACGTCGTACGCCCCGAACGCGATGCCGGAGGACACCGTGGTGACAGCGGTCATCGCGCCGGCGCACATCCGGTCGATCGCGAAGCCGGGCACCGACGTCGGCAGCCCGGCGAGCAGCGCGGCGCTTCGCCCGATCGTGAGGCCCTGGTCGCCGGTCTGGGTGGTGGCCGCGATGGCGACCTCGTCCACCCGCTCCGGCGGCAGCTCGGGGTGGCGGCGGAGCAACTCGCGGATGACGGCGACGACCATGTCGTCCGCGCGGGTCTCGGCGTAGAGGCCGGACGGTCCGGCCTTGCCGAACGGGGTGCGGGCGCCGTCGACGAACACGACGTCCCGGACGGGGCGAGTGGCGGCCATGCCGACACTGTAACCCGCTCGGCTACTCGCGAGTAACAACGGTCGGCGCGGTGGTCGACAGCGCGGTGGACAGCGGCCCCCCGGCCAGGCCCACCTGCCAGGACCGGGCTCCGCCGGCGAGCAGCGCCGTGGCCACCCCGTCGGGCGAGGTGTCGGCCGGCGGCTGCCAGGACAGCCGGCGCACCAGGTCGGGGGAGAGCAGGTTCTCCACGGGGACGGCGTGCCGCGCGGACAGCCCGGCCAGCGCCGCCCGGGCCGCGACGAGCCGCGCGGCCGCGTCCGGGTCGCGGTCCGCCCACCGGTTCGGCGGCGGCGGCGCGTCCGAGCGGACGGCGGTCGTCGGCAGCGCGGACTCGGGCAGCGCGCGCACCCCGGACAGCGCCCCGTACCAGCGGCCGAGGTTGCGCAACTGCTGCCGCCCGCCGTACACCGGCAGCCTGGACAGGTCCTCCGCCGATCCCGGGTCGGCCGTCGCCGCGGCGACGATCGCGGTGTCCGGAAGCACCCTCCCAGGCGCGATGTCGCGGTTGCGGGCCAGGTCGTCGCGTGACTCCCACAGCGCGCGGACGGCGGCGAGCGCCCGCCGGCCGCGGACCCGGTGGATCCCGGACGTGCGCCGCCACGGCTCCGCCCGCAGCGGCGGCGGGGGAGCGGCGAGCACCGCGGCGAACTCCTCCCTCGCCCAGCCCAGCTTCCCGGTCCGGTCCAGTTCGGCTTCCAGCAGGTCGCGCAGCTCGACCAGCACCTCGACGTCGAGCGCGGCGTACGCGAGCCAGGCCGGCGGCAACGGCCGGGTCGACCAGTCGGCGGCCGAGTGCCCCTTCTCCAGG
>DASPYH010000366.1:0-7718 GCA_035636875.1 Mycobacteriales bacterium
CGTGTTCGGGGTGTGGGCTCCGGGTGAGGACGTCGCCAAGCTGACCTACTTCGGGCTCTACGCGCTGCAACACCGCGGGCAGGAGGCGGCCGGCATCGCGGTCAGCGACGGCGGCACGCTCGTCGTCTACAAGGACCTCGGGCTGGTCGCGCAGGTCTTCGACGAGCCGACGCTGGAGAGCCTGCAGGGCCACATCGCGGTCGGCCACACCCGCTACTCGACCACCGGCTCCTGCACCTGGGAGAACGCCCAGCCCACGTTCCGCACGACCAGCACCGGCACCGGCATCGCGCTCGGCCACAACGGCAACCTGGTGAACACCGCCGAGCTGTGGGCGCGGGCGGCCGCGGAGGGGGTGCCGGGGCTGGTCGGCACGACGACCGACTCCGACCTGATCACCGGCCTGCTCGCCGCCCGTCCCGACCTGTCCGTCGAGGCGCGGGCGCTGGAGGTGCTGCCGACCCTGCGCGGCGCGTTCTCGCTGGTCTTCATGGACGAGCACACCCTCTACGCGGCCCGCGACGAATACGGGGTGCGCCCGCTGGTGCTCGGCCGGCTCGACCGCGGCTGGGTGGTGGCCAGCGAGACCGCGGCTCTGGACATCGTCGGCGCGTCGTTCGTCCGCGAGGTCGAGCCCGGCGAGCTGATCACGATCGACGCGGACGGGCTGCGCTCGGAGCACTTCGCAGCGTCAACGCCGAAGGGCTGCCTGTTCGAGTACGCCTACCTGGCCCGGCCGGACACCACCATCTCGGGCCGCAACGTGCAGGCGGCCCGGGTGGAGGTGGGGCGGCGGCTGGCCCGCGAGCACCCGGTCGACGCCGACCTGGTGATACCGGTCCCGGAGTCCGGCACCCCGGCGGCGATCGGGTTCGCGGAGCAGTCCGGCATCCCGTTCGGCCTCGGCCTGGTGAAGAACTCGTACGTCGGGCGCACCTTCATCCAGCCGTCGCAGACCATCCGCGAGCTCGGCATCCGCTTGAAGCTCAACCCGCTCCGGGACGTGCTCAAGGGCAAACGCGTGGTGGCCGTGGACGACTCGATCGAGCGCGGCACCACGCAGCGGGCGCTGGTCCGGATGCTCCGGGAGTCCGGCGCGATCGAGGTGCACGTCCGGATCTCCTCGCCGCCGGTGCGGTGGCCGTGCTTCTACGGCATCGACTTCGCCAGCCGGGCGGAGTTGATCGCGAACGGCCTGGACACCGAGGGGATACGTCGCTCGATCGGTGCCGACTCCCTCGGCTACGTCTCGCTGGAGGGCCTCGTCGGGGCGACCGAGCAGCCGAAGTCGCGGCTGTGCCGGGCCTGCTTCGACGGGCACTACCCCATCCCGCTGCCGGCGGCCGACCTGATGGGCAAGCACGTGCTGGAAGGCATCGAACGCAGTGTCACCGCGGCGGCCGGCTCGCTCGACCCGTCCGCCGACGGCCTCGACGGCCTGCTCGAGCCGACGCCGGCCGCTCGCTCGCTGCGCCTCGGGCCCGGCCTCGGCCCGTGACCCTGTCAGCGGCGACGAACCTGACCAGCGGCCCGGACGGCGATGTCGGCGGCGAGCCGCGCATCGACCCGGATCCGGCCGGCCCTGCGCCCGCGGCGCCGGCCGGGGACATCGCCGCCCGGGACGCGGCGGTTCGGGACGCTGCCGGGGACGCTGCCGTGGACGCAGCCGCCGGGTACGTGGGCGTCGGCTGGGACGCGGCGGTCCCGGACGCCGCCGGGGCCGCGGCTGCCGGGGAGATGGGCGTCGGCCGAGACGCCGTAGGCGCCGGACCGGTGCGGCGCCGGCCGGTGTCGTACGCGGAGTCCGGTGTGGACATCGAGGCCGGTGAGCGCGCGGTCGACCTGATGAGGTCGGCCGTGTCCCGTACCCGCCGGCCCGAGGTGGTCGGCGACATCGGCGGCTTCGCCGGGCTGTTCGCGCTGGACCCGAGCCGCTACCGCCGCCCCCTGCTCGCCTCGTCCACCGACGGCGTCGGCACCAAGATCGCGATCGCGCGGGCGCTGGACCGGCACGACACGGTCGGGCTCGACCTGGTCGCCATGGTCGCCGACGACCTGGTGGTCTGCGGTGCCGAGCCGCTGTTCCTGCAGGACTACCTCGCGTGCGGGCGGGTCGTGCCGGAGCGGGTCGCGGCGATCGTGCGGGGCATCGCCCGCGGCTGCGAGCTGGCCGGCTGCGCTCTCCTCGGCGGCGAGACCGCGGAGCACGGCGACCTGATGGAGCCCGACGCGTACGACCTGGCGGCGACGGCCGTGGGAGTGGTGGAGGCGGACGCGCTGCTCGGCCCGGAGCGGGTGCGGGCCGGCGACGGGCTGGTGGCCATGGCCTCGTCCGGGCTGCATTCCAACGGCTACTCGCTGGTCCGCCGGGTGCTGCGCGAGGCAGGGCTCCGGCTGGACGAGACGCCGGCCGGGCTGGACCGCCCGCTCGGCGAGGAGCTGCTCGAGCCGACCCGGATCTACGCCCGCGACTGCCTCGCCCTCGCCGGCGGGGTCGAGGTGCACGCGTTCGCGCACGTCACCGGTGGCGGCCTGGCCGGCAACCTGGCCCGGGTGCTGCCGCCGACCGTCGACGCGGTGGTCGAGCGGGCGACCTGGACCCCGCCGCCCGTCGTCGACCTGATCGGCCGGCTGGGCCCGGTCACGCCCGAGGAACTGGAGCGCGCGTTCAACGTCGGTGTCGGGATGGTGGCCGCGGTGCCCGACACCGACGCGGCGGTGCGGCTGCTGACCGGCCGGGGCGTCCCGGCCTGGGTCGTCGGGGAGGTCGTGCCGGGTACCGGCGAGGCGCGGCTGACCGGCAGGTACGCGCGCTGACGACCCGGACTGACCCGGGCACGCGGGCCTGGCGGCGGAACTCTGTCAGCTGTCCGGGATGCTCAGCTCCGCGAGGGGGACCAGTCGTCGTCCGGGTCGTACTCGTCGCCGTCGTCGGCCTCGTCGTCCACACCGGACGGCGGGCTCGTTGACGGTTCGCCACCCAGCTCGCGCTGCAAGGCAGTCAGATCGGTGTCGCGCGTGCTGTACTTCAGCGCACGCGCGACCTTCTGCTGCTTGGCCTTGGCACGGCCGCGCCCCATGGCTCGACCCCCTCGCACAGGACAAAGGGGCGGCCTGCACGAGGCGGCCCCGACAGTCTGGTCATCGTCGTGTCCCCACGGTACAACCCGAAAGCCGGTCGTACCACGTCGCGTCACCGGCCACCCACGCCCGCTCACTCGGACAGCCGAACGGGTCGGACCGGCCTGCTACGGCAGCAGGATGCCGCGCAGCCGGCCCACCTCCGCCATCCGCCGCTCGGCGATCCGGTCCGCCGCGACCGCGGGCGGGACGCCCTCCTCGGCCGCGAGGGCGAAGATCTGGCGGGTCGTGTCGAAGATCCGGGTCGCCTTCGCCCGGGCGCGCTCCGGCACGTAGCCGCGGATCTCGTCGGCCACCTGGATGACGCCGCCGGAGTTCACCACGTAGTCCGGCGCGTAGAGGATGCCGCGGTCCTCGAGCAGCTTCTCCACCCCGGGGTGGGCCAACTGGTTGTTGGCCGCGCCGCACACCACGGACGCGCGCAGCAGCCGTACCACCTCGTCCGACAGCGCTCCGCCCAGCGCGCACGGCGCGTACACGTCCAGGTCCGAGCGGACCAGCGCGTCCACGTCGTCGACCTGGTCGACCTGCGGGTGGGTGACGCGGACCGCGGCGCGCGCAGGGGCGCTGACGTCGGTGACCACCACCGAGGCGCCGTCCTCCAGCAGGTGCTCGAGCAGGTGCCGGCCGACCTTGCCGACACCGGCGATGCCGACCCGCCGGTCGCGCAGGGTCGCGGAGCCCCAGCGGTGCTCGGCGCAGGCCCGCATGCCCTGGAAGACGCCCCAGGCGGTCAGGATCGACGAGTCGCCGGCCCCGCCGTTCTCGGGCGACCGGCCGGTCACGAAGTCGCACTCCCGCGCGACCACGTCCATGTCCTGCACGTACGTGCCCACGTCGCACGCCGTCACGTACCGGCCGCCCAACGACTGCACGAACCGCCCGTACGCCCGCAGCAGCGGCTCGCTCTTGTCCCTCGCCGGGTCGCCCCAGATCACCGCCTTGCCGCCGCCGTGGTCCAGCCCCGCCAGCGCGTTCTTGTACGCCATGCTCCGGGAGAGGTTGAGCACGTCGACGAGCGCCTCCTCCTCCGAGGCGTACGGGTAGAACCGGGTGCCTCCGAGCGCCGGCCCCAGAGCGGTCGAGTAGATCGCGACGATCGCCCTCAGGCCGGTGGGTCGGTCATGGCAGAAGACCACCTGTTCGTGGTCGTGCGAGAAGACGCTCACGTGCGCTCCCTGTCGTCGGCAGGCGCGGGTGGCGGGGGTCGCCCGCTGTCCGCTGGTGGGCGGAGCGGTGGCTCCGCCGCTCACGATAGGCCCTCCCTGCGCGCCCCTCGTGATCATGCGACCATCGATTGATGACCCCGCCGTACGCCGCCGAGCTGCGGGTGTACGAGCCGCTGGCCGCCTTCGACGTCGAGGAGCGGCGACGGTGGCAGCAGTACGCGCAGCGCGCCGCTGTCGCGTCCACCCGGGAGGGATCGAGGCGCGAGCGGCTGCTCGGGCTGGTCTGCGCCTCGGCCGCGCAGCCTCGGGTGCCGCGGCCGGGCGAGGCCGGCGAGCACGCGTCGGTGCTGCGGGGCGAGTCGGGGCTGCTGGTCTGCCCGTGGCGTACCGAGCTGCGCTGCTGGGAGGCTGCGACCGAGTCGCGGGCGGTGCTGCCGCGCGAGGTCGCGCGGGTGGCGCTGCCGGACGCCGAGGTCGAGGTTGCGGCGGCCGAGCACCAGCGCTGGCTGGCGCGGCACCCGACCCGCCGGTCCCACCTGCTGCAGAGTCGGTGGGTGGTGCCGGTGCGGTGGTTCATGATCTTCGACCGGGAGGAGCGGCGGCTCCAGCTCGGGACTCGGGCGGGGGAGGGACCGTACCCGGCCGCCGGCGGCGCCGTCACGGCGGTCGGCCGGTCGCTGGTCTATCGCACGCCGATGGCGCAGGCCCGGCGGCGGGTGGCGCGCGGGCTGAGCGTGCTGCGCAAGGCGTTCGAGGACGCTCCGATGGTGACGGCTGTGGAGCCGATGGGTCGCTGGCTGGAGGAGTTCCATCCGAGGTCGATCGTGGAACTCGACTACGGTGGCCTCGTCGACCTGCGCGACGACGCCGACCTGCGATCCGACGACTCGGCCGGGGACGTCGCGGAGGCGCTCGCCGCGCTCGGGCGGGCAGACACGACGGCGGCCACCGAGGCGTACGAGCGGGTGATGGACCGGTGGCGTTCGGCCCATCGGGTCGAGGCGGCCAACTGACCCGCCGCTGTCGTCCGAGACAACCAGGGAACGCGTAGGCGGTACGGGTCGTTGAGCTATGCGGTCGAATGGTGCATTATGGACCCCTGGTCGAGGGACGAACCGGGGTGCTTCGACCAGTGGCAGGAAGGGACGAGCCATGACCACGCGACAGACCACGGACGCCGAGCCGCTGCTCACGCCAGCTGAGGTCGCGTCGATGTTTCGCGTCGACCCCAAGACCGTGACGCGGTGGGCAAAGGCAGGCAAGCTCACGTCGATCCGCACGCTCGGCGGCCACCGGCGCTACAAGGAGTCCGAGGTCAGAGGGCTCCTCGAGGGCGGCAGCCCCGCGAAGGCCGACGAGTAGGCAAGGGATTCCGCCACGGCGCTGACGGTCGCAACGGCGGAGTCATACAGTGGTCGCGGCGGCCGTCCCAGCGGCCGCCGAGGCTTGCTCGCGCCGCCAGAGCGCCAGCACGACCGCCACCACGAAGACTTGGACGGGTGGCGGGAGTTCGGCTGGCAGATCAGCCACGGCCTTGCCGCTGAAGGCGCTGCGGGGCCGGACCTCACCGAGCATCTGGCCGCGCCCGCGCAGCTCGAAGCCGCGCGACCGCCATGACCGCTTGGTCAGCTCGTAGGTCTGGTCGCCCGTGGTCAGCCGCCACCGGGCGGACCACGGGCTCGGCTTGTCCGCGCTGGCGAGCATGCCGTCCGAGCCGTCCAGCACGAACCGCCGCCGGCCCACGGTGTGCAGCCGCCAGACCCTGTCGCCGACGCGGACATCGCCGCTCTCCCGCCAGGGCGATGCCCTGAAGCTGCCCACCGGACCGCCGGCTTCGTCGAGCAGGTCAAACCCGTTGCGGAATGAGCCGTGCGGCGCCACCACGAGCATTCTCCGACGATGGCACCCATGCGGCCGGAGCACCAGAACGCGCTGACGGTGGGAGTGGGCTGAGCACCGGCCTTGGACGGCCAGGTGGCAGGATCGCAGGGGTGATCTCCGTACGGCCGCTCGCGCGGCTGCTGCTCTCATCCGTGTTCCTGCTCGGCGGCGTCGACGCCCTGCGCAAGCCGCATGCACGTGCCGAACTGGCCCGGCCGGTCCTCGACCAGGCCCGCCGGGTCGCGCCGCAACTACCGGACGACGACGTCACGCTCGTCCGGATCAACGCGGCCGTCCAGGTCGGTGGTGGCCTGCTGCTCTCGGCTGGCCGGTTTCCCCGGCTGGCCGCGCTCATGCTCGCCGGTTCGCTGATCCCGACGACCTTCGGCGGCCACCGGTTCTGGGAGCACTCCGATCCGGCCGCCCGTGCGCAGCAGCGGACGCAGGTCGCCAAGAACGCCGCCATTCTCGGCGGCCTCCTCTACGTCGCCACCGACCGTCCCGGGAAGGCACCGCAGGCCGAGCCGGGCGGATAGGGCGTGTCCGGGACACGCCCTAACCCCCTCACCACCGCCCGTCGGCGCGCAGCACCTGCTGCCCCGAGACATACAGGTCGTCCGGGCCGAGGGCCAGCAGCCGGATTACCTCGCGGGCGACCTGCTCGGGCAGCGCGTACACGTCGTCGAGGAACTTCGCCCCCACCCGCTCCTGCAGCCGGGTCGGCATCGGACCCGGGTGCAGCTGCATGATCTTGATCCCGTTGGACCCGTGCGCCTGGGCCAGCGACTCGACCAGGCTGCTGCCGAAGTTCTTGGTCGCGCGGTAGAGCGGGATGCCCGGCCGAGGAACCTGGACCGCCATCGCCCCGATGTAGACGATGTTGCCGCCGCCCTGCTCCAGCATCCGGGTGACCGCCTCCTTCAGGACGTACGCCGCGCCGAGCACGTTCACCTCGACGACCCGCCGGATCACCTCGTGCGGGAAGTCCTGCAGCGAGCCCCCGGCCCACATCGCGGCGCAGTGCGCGAGTCCGTGGATCGTGCCGTACCGGGAGACGATCTCCTTCAGGGTGTGCTGGACCCGCTCGTAGTGGGACACGTCGCAGACCATGCCGTCGCAGCCGAGTTCGGCGGCGGTAGCGGCGACCTCCTCCTCGATGTCGCCGATGACGACCACCTGGTGGTCGGGCACGAGGCGCCGGACGATCTCGCGCCCGAGCCCGCTCGTCCCGCCCACCACGACGAACGTCCTTGCGTCCATTCGCGTCCTGCTTCCGCTCGGCTGTCGGGAACCGGCCGGGTTCCCGCCGGCGGCGGAACTATGGCAGCAAGCAAGGTCCGCGGGCGAGGCGCCTTTCGGCTGAAAGCCGGTCGAAATCTCCCCGCAATCCGCTGCTGATCCGGCCGGCCGGGCGAAGCCATCCGACACGCCGCGGGACACTGCATGTCACCGGGCCGCCCGGTGCCACCATCGGCCCGTGCCCGGATCCCCCGACCGGCGCCGCCACGGGATCGGCCCGACCGACCT
>DASPYH010000367.1:0-6137 GCA_035636875.1 Mycobacteriales bacterium
CGGGAGCGGCTCATCGGTCCGTCTGGTCTTCCCGCAGCCGGCTCATCGCGCACCACCTGGGTCTTCACGCAAGCGGCTCATCGCGCCACCCGGTCTTCACGCAAGCGGCTCATCCATCCAAGCGTACGGGCCGGGTCAGCCCTCCGGGCTGGCCAGCAGGTCGAAGCCCGCCCGCCGCCGGGCCCGGTCGCGGACCTCCTCCGTCACGTCCGGGGCGTCGACGAGCCGCCCCAGCAGCTCGGGCTCGGTGGTCAGCGCCCGGAACACCCACACCGACGGTGATCCCGGTGTCCGGCCGCTGCTCGACCCGCACCGGGTCGCCGGCGCGGACCGGCCCCGCCCGCAGCACCCGCAGGTACGCCCCCGGGGCGGCGCGCAGCGTGAACGTCTTCACCCAGGCCGGCCGTCCGATCCAGGCGGCGAACGTCCGGCACGGTAAGAGAGCACCATCCCCATGCCGGAACGGTACGTCCACAGCCGACCCCGCTCGTCCGACCCGGTGCTCCGGTCAGGCCGCCGCGGGCACCGACCGGTCCGGCGGCACGAAGACGCGCAGCGCGGCCGGCATGCACCGGGTCGAGACGGGGAGCGGACCGATCCGTTCCCCGTCGGCGTACGCGGCGACACCCGGGGCGTCGAGCGTGAC
The DNA here is from genome assembly GCA_035636875.1 of Mycobacteriales bacterium. GTDB lineage: Bacteria > Actinomycetota > Actinomycetes > Mycobacteriales > CADCTP01 > CADCTP01. Next base: position 647 of record DASPYH010000367.1, read on the forward strand.
CTCCCTGGCGCGGTAGACGGTGGCGCTCGGGTCGCCGACGTGCCGGCCGGTGCGCACCAGCGGCTTGAGCCGGGCCAGCTTCACCCGGCCCACCGCGCCGCCGACGGTGACGTCGAGGAGTCCGTCGTCGAGCCGAGCCGTCGGGCAGATCAGCATGCCGCCGCCGTACCGGTCGCCGTTGCCGACGGCGACCAGCGTGACGTCGTGCTCTACCGCCTCGCCGTCGAGGGTCAGGCGCATCCGGTGCGGCTGGAGCCGGACCAGCTCCAGCCAGGTGGCGAGGTCGTAGCGGCGCGGGCCGCGCGGCCAGCGGATCCGCTCGGCCCGAGCGATCACGGTGGAGTCGAAGCCGGCGCACAGCACGGTCGCCCACCAGCGGGTGCCCGCCCGGCCGAGATCGATCGCCCGGGTCGCGCCCGCGACGATCACCCCCACCGCGGCTCGGGGGTCGGTGGGGATGCCGAGCGTGCCGGCCAGGTCGTTGCCCGCACCGGCCGGCACGATGCCCAGCGGCACGCGGGTGCCGGCGAGGGCCTGGATCGCGCAGTGGACCAGCCCGTCGCCGCCGATCGCGACCACGCCGTCGATGCCGCGGGTGACCGCCTCGGCCGCCAGTTCGGTGGAGTGCTCCGCCGAGTCCCCGGCGAGCACCAGCACGTCGAGTCCGGCTTCGGCGAGCGCCGCCCGCACCGGCCCCGCCAGCCTGGCCCCCCGACCGCGCCCGGCCAGCGGGTTGGCCAGCAGCGCGACGGTGGTGGTCACGGGCGAACCGTAGCCGTCCCACCGGCTCGATGCGCCCTCCCGGCGCCGGACGACGGCAACCTCCCACTTGATCGTCTGGCTACCGGCGTGAACCCGCCACGAGTAGTTGCTCCCGTTGACCAGTTTTCCGCTCGCCACGGTCGCCGACGCGACCGCGCCGGAACTCACCGCGGCGGAGTTCCCCGACCACACCGACGCGGCGCCCCCGGTCGGCCAGACGTCGAAGTTCCCGTACAGGCTGCCGCCGTCCGGGTCGGACACCGCCGCCTTCAGCGTCGGCGTGGCCGTGTTCACGAACGGCCGGGTCGACCCGGTCACGCACGCCGTCGCCGGCACCGTCGACCGGTTCGTCGCGGTCGCCGGGTAGGAGTCGTAGGTGATGTTGATCCGCGGGATGCTGCTCGCGGCGTTACCGGAGTTGAACTTCTTCCAGCTGAAGGTGTCGGTCTCGTTGGCGGCACGCACCCCGATTCCCACCGTGCCAGCGGCCTGGTCCGCCCACTCCTGGATCAGGCGGTGATGTCGGCCTGCACCCAGCCGTCGGTGCAGGACGCGCTGTAGCCCTTCGTCTCGGTGGACGAGCCTCACTTCGCGTGCCAGACCCCATCGACGTCCACCGCGACGCCGTCGACGCCGCGTCGGTCCGCCACACCTGCCACTCCCGCGGCGAACACGACCGAGCCACCTCGGTCGCCGGCCTCGTCGACGCGGGTCGAGCGGAACCCGACATTCGACCAAGACTTGCCGTGCGTCAACCAAACCTTTCTTTAGATCACTGCCAGTTGTATTCGAAGCGAATGAACCCCTAATGGAGACCTAATTGGCGTAGGTCACCGGACACCGCGTGACGCATCGTGCGCTTGCATTAGCCCACATGAGAAACCGGGCGATGCGATCAGTCGGGGGCAACCTGGGAAAGTCTCCTGGGTCGGCCGGCCCGTGTCGATCCGGTCGGAGGCCGTTCGTCATAGCGGGTGAGAGGCCGGCACGGTCCGGCGGTGACGTCAAGGAGGAACACCCGATGACGCAGTACCTGCTCAGCGTGTATCAGCCCGACGGGCCCATTCCCGCGCCCGAGGTCCTGGAGAACATCTCACGGGAACTCGACGCCCTGAACCAGGAGCTCAAGGCCGCCGGCGCCTGGGTCTTCGCCGGAGGGCTGCACCCACCGAGCACCGCCACCGTGGTGCGGCTCCAGGACGGCGACGTGCTCATGACCGACGGCCCGTTCGCCGAGGGCAAGGAGCACCTGGGCGGGTTCACCATCATCACCGCGCCTGATCTGGACTCCGCCCTGGAGTGGGGCCGCAGGCTCGCCCGGGCGACCACGCTGCCGATCGAGGTGCGGCCGTTCCAGGACGGCACCAAGGGCTGACCCCCGTCACGCCGGCTCTGGCCCTGGCGCCACCTGGCTAGCGGCGGATCTCGTCGATCTGATCGACGTCGCCGGCCGGCTCGTCGGCCGGCTCGTCGATCGGCCGCAGGGTGGCCTCGAGCGGCGAGGCGACGTCGTCGGGCAGGTGCGCGAACGACTCGGCCGCCTCCCGGCGCGCCTTGCGCCGGTCGTGAACCGCGGCGATCACCACCGCGATCTCGAAGAGCACCGACATCGGGATCGCCAGCATGCACATGCTGATCGGGTCCTGGCTCGGCGTCGCCACCGCGGCGAAGACGAAGATCAGGAAGATCGCCATCCGCTGCCAGCGCCGCAGCCGGGCGGCGGACAGCACGCCGACCAGGTTGAGCATGACCACGAGCAGCGGCAACTCGAACGCCACGCCGAAGACGAGCAGCATCGAGGTGACGAAGCCGACGTAGTTGGGCACCGCGATGACCGCGACGGTGCCGCTGCCGGCCAGGTTGACCAGCAGGGACAGCGCCTTCTCGATGGTGAAGTAGGACAGCACCGCGCCGGCGGCGAACAGCATCGTCGACACGGCGACGAAGAGGATCGACCACCGCCGCTCGTTCCGGCGCAGGCCCGGCGTCACGAACGCCCACACCTGGTAGAGCCAGAAGGGCGCGGCGAGGATGACGCCGCAGATCGCGCCCACCTTGAGGCGGAGCACGAAGCCGTCGAGCGGACCGAAGAACGCCAGCTGGCAGGTCGCCCCGCCCGCGCTCGGCTGGAACCGGCGGTCGGCCGGGAGTTGGCAGTACGGCTCCTTGAGCAGGTCGAGGATCGACGGGTAGAGGATCCAGCCGACCACCGCGCCGAGCAGGACGAAGAACAGCGCCTTCAGCAGCCGGCTGCGCAGCTCCGCGATGTGGTCGCGCAGCGACATCGTGCCGTCGTCGTTCCGCGGGCGCCGCCTCAGCACCCGCCGCAGCGGCTTCGGCAGGGTCACCGGTGGATGGGGCGCGTCAGCGCGTCTCGGACTGCGGAGGCGCGGGAGCCGGCGCCGGAGCCGGCGTGGCCGCGGCCGGCGGCGGGGCGGCGGCCTGCGGTGGGGCCGGGGCGGGGGCCGGCGGCGGCGCGGGTGGGGGTGCCGGCTGCTCCGCCCGCACGTCGTGCCGCAGGTACTCCGCCTCCGCCCTGGCCTGCAGGTCGCGCGGAGCGGGATCGTCGCGCAGGCCCTTGGTCTCGGCCTTGAGGATGCGCAGCGAGCGACCGATCGCCCGGGAGGCATCGGGAAGCTTCTTGTATCCGAACAGCGCGAGCACGACCAGCGCGATGATGATCAGCTCCGGCGCACCGAGTCCGAGCATGGGGATGACCCCTCTCTCCAGACGACGCCGCCATCGTACGACGGGCCCTGACAGGCAGAGCCTTTCGTACCCTCCGCACGCCTGTCGAGGACCGACCCCTCACCTGGCGCGGTGCCGGCCGCCCCGCGTGTCGGCGCGCAGCGTGGCCGCCTTCGGTGCGAGGTCGGCGCTGGTGTCCTCGACCGCCCGCAGCAGGCGCCTGAACTGACCGAGCAGCCCGTAGCCGAGGATGGCGAGCACGAGAAGCGCGATGCCCACGGCGACCGCCCACACGATCAGCACCAGCACGGCCGCGAGAGTACCGGCGGCTGGTCAGGACGCGTAGGCCGAGAGCGCCTCGAGCGCCTCGCCGCGGACCTGGTCGGCGAACCACTGCGGCCCGACCACCTCGGCCGCGGGACCGAGCCCGAGCACCAGCCGGCGTACCCAGCGGGTGTCGGCCACCCGCAGCGTCACCTCGATCCGGCCGTCGGGCAGGTCGCTGACCCGCTCGCACGGGTAGTAGTCGGCGACCCAGCGGCCGGGCATGCCCAGCCGCAGCGTGACCAGCGGATGGTCGGGCGCGGGCTGGTAGACGCCGGCGGACACGTCCCGCGGCGCCAGGTCGGCCGGCGGCCTGGAGGCCTCGTCCAGCACCTTGACCGCGTCCATCCGGTCCAGCCGGAAGAACCGCACCCCGGCGGCCAGCCGGCACCAGGCCTCCAGGTACCACCGGCCGTCCACCCAGCGCAGCTGCACCGGGTCCACGTCCCGCTCGGTGGTCTCGTCCCGCGCCGCCACGTAGTAGGTCAGGTGCAACGCGACGCCCTGGTCGAGCGCACCGCGGACCTGGGCCAGCGCCCGGTCGGCCGGCTCCACCCGGACCGCCACGGCGCTGGCCACCTCGGCGGCGCCACCGGATGCCGACTCCACCTTCGCGAGCGCGCGCTCGACCGCGCCCCGGCCGGGCAGCTTCTCGTCGTCGGCGAGCGTGCGCAGCGCCACCACCAGCGCCAGCGCCTCGTCGCCGGTCAGCCGCAGCGGCCGGGACATGCCCGCGTCGTACGCCACCGACACCGTGTCGCCCTCGAACGACAGGTCGATCAGGTCGCCGGGTCCGTGCCCGGGCAGCCCGCACATCCACAGCAGCTGCAGGTCCCGGCGCAGCTGCGCCTCCGGCACGCCGAAGTCGGCGGCCGCCTCGGCCAGCCGCACGCCGGGGCGGGCCAGCAGGTAGGGCACCAGCGCGAGCAGCCGCGGCAGCCGGTCCAGCGAGCCGCTCACGATGCCCCCCGCTCCCGACGGCCGCGGGCCGGCCCTCGCTCGCAGGTGAGCAGCCGGGCGGCGCTCACGGGCGCCTCACCCGCCTCACTGCGGCCGCCCCGTGCCCGCATGAGCCCGCAGCCGGCGCACCACCGCATCCCGGACCTCGGGCGGGTCGTCGACCACCGCGTTGGTGCCCTGCCGGGCCACCCGGTCGGCGATCCACTCCGGGTCGTCGTAGCCGATCTCGACCGAGTCCCAGTCCTCCCCCGGCCCGCCCTCGCGCACCCGCGAGGAGATGCGCCGCAGCCAGGTGCCGGTGTCCCGGCGCACCCGTACCCGCGCCACCCGTCCGTAGTCCGGCGGTTCGGTCGCCATCACGTGCGCGACCAGGTCGATCCCGGTCGGGACCTTGACCGCGCCCTCCGGCCCGACCGGCCGCACCGGGCCGCTGACCCGCGACAGCCGGAAGCAGCGGGCGGCGTCGCGGGCCCGGTCGTGACCGACCAGGTACCACCGGCCCCGCCAGGACACCACACCCCAGGGCTCGACCTCGCGGTGCTCGGCGCTGCCGTCCGGCTTGCGGTAGGTGAAGGCGGCCGCGCGCCCGGACTGCACCGCGTCCAGGCACGGGTGCAGCGCCTCCTCCGTCGCGTCCAGCCGTGGCTCGACGTCCAGCGCCCGGGCCGGGTCGACGTCCACCCCGCCGGCCCGCAGCTTCAGCAGCGCCCCGCGGGCCGCCTCCGCCAGCTCGGCCGACTGCCACAGCCGCGCCGCC
>DASPYH010000368.1:0-2609 GCA_035636875.1 Mycobacteriales bacterium
GCGGCGGCCTGCCCGGCGGCGAGCACCTCGGCGTGGTCGAGCGGGGCGCCGGTGATGCCGGCGGCGACGTTGGTCACCAGCGAGATCGCCAGCACTTCCGCGCCCTCGGCCCGGGCGGCGATCGCCTCCAGCGCGGTGGACATGCCGACCAGGTCCGCGCCGAGCATGCGCAGCATCCGGATCTCGGCCGGCGTCTCGAAGTGCGGTCCCGGCAGCGCGGCGTACACCCCCTCGGTCACTGAGGGGTCGACCTCCCGGACGAGCGCTCGCAGCCGGCCGGAGTACAGGTCGGTGAGGTCGACGAACCGTGGCCCGACCAGCGGTGACCGGCCGGTGAGGTTGAGATGGTCGGCGACCAGCACCGGCTCGCCGACCCGCAGGTCCGGCCGCAGCCCCCCGGCCGCGTTGGTGAGCACCACCGTGCGACATCCGGCGGCGGCCGCGACCCGCACCCCGTGCACCACCGGGCCGACCCCGCGGCCCTCGTACAGGTGCGTGCGCCCCAGGAAGACCAGCACCCGGCGGCCGGCGACGGCGACCGAGCGGACCCGTCCGGCGTGCCCGGCCACCCCCGGCGGGTGGAAGCCGGGCAGGTCGGTCGCCGCCAGGTCGGCCTGCGGTGGTCCGAGCGCGTCGGCCGCCGGCACCCAGCCGGATCCGAGCACCAGGGCTACGTCGTGGCGTGTGACGCCGGTCGCCGCCGCCAGGGCCCGGGCCGCGTCCAGCGCGGGCGGGTCGGCGTCCAGCTCAGCGGGGTCGAGGTCGAGGCCGGTCACTCCGCGCAGGGTAGGGCATGACGCGCGGACTGCCGGCGACCGGACGGCACCCGCGCCCCACGCCGATCCAGGACAGGCATAGGGCCTGTCCCGGGATCTTGGTGGATGCGGACGGCGTCCATGCCCGTGCGCGCCTCCGCGCGGGGCAGCCGATCCGGGCAGCCGGGCGGACGTGCCTGTAGCGAGCGTCTACCGGCGCCGGGCCGCCGGGCGCCGCCGGTCGGCGTCCATGCCCGTGCGCGCTCCGCGCGGCAGCCGGTCCCGCGCCGCCGAAGGTCCGCGGGGCTCAGCCCCCGGCGGGGCGGAACGTGTCGGCGGCGGTGCGGAACGCTGCCTGGCTCTCTGCCCAGCGGCCGTCCGGGACCGAAAGGTAGAGGCCGTAGCTGCGCCCGCCGACCACCACGCCGCGGTAGAGCACGTGTCGCAGGCTGTTCCGGCTGGTGAACGTGAACTCCCACTCGGCGGCGTCGTAGCTGCGGTAGCTCACCTTCTCCAGCCGGATCCGCCGGTACGGCGCGTAGTCCGGGTTGGCGCCGAACTGCCGCTCGGCGGCGGTGAGCTGGTCGAGCGCGCTGGCTGTGCTGCCGACGGTGATCAGCCGGAGGAACCGGGAGCTGTTCGGCTCCCTGATGTCGACCACGCCGGGCCGGACGGGTTCCGGCTTCCAGCCGGCGGGCACCCCGAGGCTGAAGCCGTCCGCGTCGTAGCGGGTGTATCCGGTCGGAATCGAGGCCGGAGCGGGCGCGGCGGCCGAGGTCGAGCGGCCGGCCGCGCCGGGCGTGCCGGTGTCGTCGCGGCCGAGGCTGGTGAGCAGCAGGACCACGCCGAGCACGGCCGCGAGCAGCAGGGCGACCACGGCGAGCAGCGCGGCGAGCGTGCGGCGGCGGCGGTCCACGAGCGTGCGCTCGCCCAGAAAGGCGAACGGGGGAGCGGGCGAGGGCTGCGGCTCCGATGGCCCACTCGGGCCGCCGGAGCCGCCCAACCCGTCAAGTCCGCCGGCTGGGGCCCCTGGGCCACGAAGCCCATCGGGCCCACCGGGATCACCGGGATCACTGAGCCCAGCTGGCCCAACCGGCTCCGTTGGCCCGCCGAACGGCAGCGGCGCCACCACCCGGGTCGGCTGGTCGGCGGCATCGGCCCTCGGGGCTGCGCTGTCCCTCCAACCCGTGCTGCCCCTCGGGGCTGTGCTGCCCCTCGGGGCTACGCTGTCCATCCAGCCCGTGCCGTCCCCCATCGCTGTGCTGTCGCTCCGGGGTGTGCTGTCGCTTCGGGCTGTGCTGTCCCTCGGGGGTGTGCTGTCGTTCGGGGGTGCGCTGTCGCTCGGGGCTGTGCTGTCGCCCTGGGTTGCGCTGCCCCTCGGGGGTGCGCTGTCGCTTCGGGCTGCGCTGTCCCTGACCGCTCCGCCGTACGGGCGGAGAACCGCCGTCGCTCCCGGGGACGGTGGCCAGGCGTTCCCTGCGGGCAGCGCCACGGTCACCCCGGCCTCGTGCGGCTCGTCCCGCACCGCTGCAGCCGCCGGCACCCCGTTCGCCTCCGGGCCGCCGGCTCCGGCGGCCGGTTCCTGGACCGGCGGCCCCGCCGAGGTCGCCTCGTGCGCAGCCGCCCGCCTGCGGCCGACCCGGCTCGCCAGCGCCTCGTCCCGCGATGGCTCCGCCGAGGTCTCGCCGGCGTGGACGGACTCGCCAGCAGCGGCAGCCGCGGCTCCGGTCGCCACGGCTGCGCCCAAGGCGGCCGGTCCGGCAGCGGCTCCGGCAGCGGCTCCGGCTCCGGTTCCGGTTCCGGTTCCGGTTCCGGTTCCGGTTCCGGTTCCGGCTCCGGTTCCGGTTCCGGTTC
>DASPYH010000369.1:0-3565 GCA_035636875.1 Mycobacteriales bacterium
CGCGGCCCGGGTCACCGGCGACCGGTCACGAGGCCTTGCCCGTCGGCGCCGCCGGCGTGGCGACGAGCGGCAGGGCCGTCGAGGAGAAGTGGGACACGACGCCGTCGTCGACCGGGTCGTCCGCCGGGTCGCGGTGCACGACCAGGTGCCGGTAGAGCGTGTCGCGCTGGGCCGGGATGCGGTCTGCGGCGCGGATCAGGTGGATCAGCTCGAGCCGGTTCGAGCGGTGCCGGGCACCGGCGGAGGAGACCACGTTCTCCTCCAGCATGACCGAGCCGAGGTCGTCCGCCCCGAAGTGGAGGGTCAGCTGGCCGGCCGCCTTCCCGGTCGTCAGCCAGGAGCCCTGCAGGTGCGCGATGTTGTCGAAGAACAGCCGGGCCACCGCGACGAGCCGCAGGTATTCCAGCGTCGTAGCCTGCGTGCGCCCCTTCAGGTGGTTGTTCTCCGGCTGGTAGGTCCACGGGATGAACGACCGGAAGCCGCCGGTCCGGTCCTGCACCTCGCGGATCATCCGCAGGTGCTCGATGCGCTCGGCGTTCGACTCGCCGGTGCCCATCATGAACGTCGCGGTCGACTCGACGCCGAGCTCGTGCGCGGTCTGCATCACCTGCAGCCAGACCTCGCCCGGCTCCTTGAGCGGGGCGATCGCCTGCCGGGCGCGGCCGACGAGGATCTCCGCGCCGGCCCCCGCGAAGGAGTCGAGCCCGGCGGCGTGCAGCCGCGCGACGACCGTGCGGAAGTCGAGCCCGGACGTCCGCGCGATGTGCACGACCTCGGAGCCGCCGAGCGAGTGCAGGGCAAGCTGCGGGTAGGCGGACCTGATCGCGGCGAAGGTCCGCTCGTACCAGTCGATCCCGAGGTCGGGCGAGTGCCCGCCCTGCAGCATGATCTGGGTCGCGCCGAGCTCGACCGCCTCGCCGCAGCGGCGCAGGATCTCCTCGACGGAGTGGGTCCAGCCCTCCTCGTGCTTCGGCGGCCGGTAGAACGCGCAGAACTTGCACGCGGTCACGCACACGTTGGTGTAGTTGATGTTGCGGTCGATCAGGTAGGTCGCGATGCCGTCCGGGTAGCGACGGCGCCGTACCGCGTCGGCGGCCTGGCCGAGCGCATGCAGCGGCGCCCCGGTGTAGAGCCCCAGCGCCTCGTCTGGGCTGATCCTGCCGCCATCCGCGGCCCGGTCGAGGACGGCCTGCAGCTCGGTCACGTGCTGAGCCTAACCAGCGGGGGCCTTCGCGGCAGCAGGTCGTGGGCTATGGCAGCCGGATCGCCACGCCGCCGGACAGCGCCCCGTCGTGCAGCTCGAGCTCGACCGGTGTCGCGCCGGCCGGCAGGTCGAACACCATGGTGCCGCTCACCGACTCGCCCGGGTTCACCCGGTCCCACAGCGTCTGGTCCGGCAAGGCGAACCGGGCCGGGAAGTCCGCCTCGTACTCCCCGCCGGCCGAGTCGCGCACCTTCTGGAACGCTTCGAAGAGGGTGCGGGGTTCCTGCTTCACGTCGCGCACATCCACCCGGGCCAGGCAGAACGAGCCCTGCGGGGTGCGGGCGAGCGGCCCGTCCCCGAGCTGGCGCACGCCGCAGCGCCAGTCGCGCACGACGAACTCGAGCTGCCCGTCCCGCATCGGCCGACCCAGATCCGACGAGGGCGTCGCCGAGGCCTCCGGCGGCGCCGGCGGTTGCTGGCGCGCGCCGTCCGGGCCGTACGGCAGCAGCACGAGCAGGAGCAGCAGGCCGATCGGGACCAGCCAGCGCTTCTTCCGCCACCAGCGCCGGCGCCGCCGGGCGGGTGGCTGCGCCGGCTGCCGGACCGGCGGGTAGGGCCCTGGCTGGGCGGGCGGGTACGACGCCGGCGGGATCGTCCGGGTCGGGTTCAGCCGGCCGGGGGCGCCCGGCGCGACGACCGCCGTCGGCCAGGCCGCGGCGCCGCTCGCCGGTGCACGCCCCGCGGCCGCCCGGCTGGCACCATGAAGGATCGACCCAGCCAGACCGGCCCAGCCGCCGCCGGCGCGCCCGGCGCCGGGACGCGCGCCAGCCCACCACCGCGGCCTCGCCGGACCGCCGGCGGCCGATCCAGGACCGGCCGGAGCGCCGGCGGGAGCGGGACCGGACAGGGCCGCCGGGGCGGCCCAGGTCCGCTCGACGACCAGCGTGGCCGCCGCCGTCGGATCACCGGTCGGGGTGGGTGCGTCGCCGAGCAACACGCTCACCAGCTGGCGAGCGGTCGGCCGGCGAGCGGGGTCCTTGGCCAGCGCCGCCTCCACCAGCCTCCGGAGCGGGCCGCCGAGCCCGGCGAGATCCGGCTCGGCGTGCAGGATCCGGTGCGCGAGTGCGGCCGGCGGTCCGTCCGCGCCCCACGGGTTGCGCCCGGTCGCCGCGTACGCCACCAGGCTGCCCCAGCTGAAGACGTCGGCCGCGGGCCCCACCCGGCCGCCCCGGAACTGCTCCGGCGCCATCCAGCCCGGCGTGCCCAGCAGCAACCCCGCTTGGGTGTGCTGCCGGGCCGCGTCCAGGGCCCGGGCGATTCCGAAGTCGATCACGCGCGGCCCGGACAGCGACAGCAGCACGTTGCCCGGCTTCAGGTCGCGGTGCACGATGCCCGCGGCATGCACGGCCGCTAGTGCCGCCGCGACGCCGAGCGCGACCCCGTGCAGGGTGGACTCGTCGAGCGGCCCGCGCTCGAGCACCGCGGTGTCCAGCGGCACGCCGTCGACGAACTCGGTGACCAGGTACGGCGACGCGGCGGCCGGATCGGCGTCGAGGACCCGCGCGGTGCAGAACGGCGCCACCCGCCTCGCCGCCGCGACCTCGTCGGCGAACCGGCCGCGGAAACCGGCGTCCTCCGCCAGTTCCCGGTGCACGACCTTCACCGCCACCGGCGGGCCGCCGCCGTCGCGCCGGCCCAGGTAGACGGTGCCCATGCCGCCGGCACCGAGCCGGCCGGACAGCACGTAGCGGCCCACCCGGCGCGGGTCACCGGGCTGGAGGGGGGCGACGGCACCGAGCCGGGGCACGGTGCCGTTCCGCTGCGTGTCCGGCACTCCGCACCTCCTCCGACCGTCCGTCAGGGTCTTTGTTCCCGGGACCGGGGAGCGGCAGTCGGCGGACCGTACCGGCTCACAGCTCGGCGAAGGCCGGCTCGACGCCAGCCGGGACCGCCCCCCACGCGACTGCCCGCCGGGCGAACTCCCGCAGCCCGGCCCGCTGCCGGTGCCCGAGCGAGAAGTCCAGCGTGCGGAAGTACGTCCCGAGCGTCGCCGCGTCGAAGGGCTCCCACCGGGCCGCCTGCTCCGCCACCTCGTCGATGCGCTCCAGCGCCCGGTCGCGGCTGTCCAGGAACGCCTCGTGCACGTCCTTGACCAGTCCGGGGTGCGCGGCGGCGAACTCTCGGCGGGTTGCCCACACGGCGAAGACCATCGGCAACCCCGTCCAGTCCCGCCACGCCGCACCGAGATCGTGCACGGCGAGGCCGTGCTGGCCCGCCTCGTACGTCGCCCGCAGCGCGGCATCGCCGATGAGCACGGCGGCCGCCGCCTCCTGCAGCATGGCGCCGAGGTCCGGCGGGCAG
>DASPYH010000370.1:0-6962 GCA_035636875.1 Mycobacteriales bacterium
ACGCCATGCGCCGCTTCGGGCTCCGCCAGGACGCGCCGCTCGCCGGGCTGCTCTCCATGCTGGTAGAGGACACCGTCCACAGCACCGTGGACGAGGCTCCGTTGGTCAACGCCGCGCTCGGGGTGACGATCCGGGGCGCTGGGCTGACTCGTGCCCGTGGTGGCATGCGAGGCTTCTGGCGCCGGTTCGTCGCCCAGTACCGCTCGCTCGGCGGCCAGCTGCTCCTGGGCTGCGCAGTGGAGCGGGTCGAGGGGCGAGCCGGTCGGTTCACCGTCCACACAAGACGGGGTGGCGTCGGCGCGGACCAGGTCGTCAGCGCCGTGCCGATCACCTGCACGGCTCGACTCGCACCGGATGCGGTCGGCGAGCGGCTCGCGCCGTTCCTTGAGCGCACGGCCGGTGCCTCGGGCGGCGCGGTCGTGGTCTTCCTGGGCGTGAAGGACGCTGAGGTCGGCGGCCACGACTACACCCATCACCAGCTGCTGCACGACTACAGCAGCCCGCTGGGCGACGGCAACAACATGTTCATCTCCATCTCGGCTCACGGCGACACCGAGAGCGCTCCGCCGGCACACCGGGCGGTCATGATCTCCACGCACTCCGAGCTGAACCGGTGGGAAGGCCTCGGTCCGGCCGAGTACGAGCTGCAGAAGGATGCTGCCGGGGAGCGGCTCGTCCACCTCGCGCGTCGCGTCCTTCCCCGGCTCGGCGAGCGGCCGCTCGTCCGCGAGGTCGCCACGCCGCGGACGTACGAGCGCTTCACGCGGCGCCCGCGTGGCGCGGTAGCCGGCCTGCGCCTCACCCTGCGGAACGCGAACCAGCGAGCCGTCCCGCACGACATCGGCGTCCCCGGCTTCTGGCTGGCTGGCGACACGACGTGGCCGGGCCTCGGCACCGTTGCCTGCGTGCTGGGCAGTCGGATCGTGGCCGACCGGGCAGCGCGGGAGGTCGGTCGCGGGAGATTGACGCCGCAGGCGGCCGCGAGGCGGGCCGTGGGGGAGGTGCGGGATGGACGCCGGGCCTACCGCTGAGCCGCTCCCCCCGCGGTTGGAAGATCTGGGGACGGACCTGCTGGTCACCACACCCCGCCAGCGGAGGATCGCCCTCGCCAGGCCGTTCCTGGGCGTCGCGCTCTTCGCCCTGGTCTCATACCTGGGCTGGTGGTGGGCGACGCCGCTCGTCGTCTTCGGCATCTTCGTCGCCGTCGTGACCGCGACGCACGACGTGGTGCACCGCTGCCTCGGCCTGAGCCCCCGGCAGACGGACTGGTCCCTCTTCCTCCTCGGCGCGGTGCTGCTGGAGAGCGGACACGCATACCGGGCAACGCACCTGCAGCACCATCGCCTCTTCCCGCATCCCGACGACCCGGAGGGCTACCCGGCCGACCTCAGCCTGCTCGGCGCCATCTGCTACGGACCGGTTTTCCTCGCCCGCCTGTGGTGGTGGGCGCTGCGCCGGCCGGCGGCCCGGCGCAGGCACCAGGTCTGGCTTTTCGCTGAGGCGCTGGTCCCCGTCGGGTGCGCGACCGGTGGCATCCTGCTCTGGCACGTCACCCCGGCGCTGCTCGTCTATGCGGGGATGGTGGTCGTCGGCAGCTGGGTCTACCCGTTGCTGACGGTCTACCTCCCGCACCGCGACTACGGCCAGACTCCGCTAAACCAGACCCGGACGCTGCGCGGCCGACTGATCCCGGCCATCTTCCTGGAACTGACCTACCACCTGGAGCACCACCTGTATCCCCAGGTGCCGAGCCACCAGCTTGCCGAGCTCTCCCGGCGGCTGACGCCCTTCCTGGACAGCGTCGGCGTGCAGGTCTGGCACGTCATCTGATCGTCAGGAGCCCCGTTGGCCGGGGACATCAGGCGCCCGTTCGCTCGATCGGACCAACGTCCCACTCCGGTGCGTATCATTCTGCCCCTGCGTCTGAGGACATAGCTGAGCCGGACGGGCGAAGAGTTCCGTTGAAACCAGTCGGGTAACGTAATTCACCCTTTTGCCGCTGGCGTCCCGCCTTCGGCGTCGGGATACTCCCCGGTTGTCGGTGGAGTTGCCAGTCGTGCCAACGCTGGCGTCCGCAAGAGTCCGGCGGACTGGAGGTCCGGCGCGAGAGAGAGTGCGCGCCTTAGGCACGCGGCAAGAGCCCGTTCACAGCAGTTTGCACCGCGCGTGGCTCCGCGGCCGGCACGATCGACACCGTCGGGCGCGGCCCGTCGCGCTGCCCGTGTCGGTGCCTCTCGGGGGAGGCCCGGGTGTCCGCATCACGGCGTGTTCCGCACCGCATCTGCGTTCTGCTGACCCTCACCCTGCTGCTCCTCGGCCTGCCCGCCGGCATCCGCGGGCCGGTCGCGCGGGCCGCCGCCGGCGACGCCGTGGCGCTCGAGGCACCGTCCACCCTGCACTCAAGCGGTGCGGAGCTGCACTGGTCGAAATACACCGGCCCGTCCGGGACGCCCTTCGACCACTACGAGGTGCACCGCTCCACGACGGCGGGCTTCACCCCGGGCCCCGGCTCGTTGCTCACCGCCATCCGTGACGTGGACGTGACGTCCTTTGTGGACACGACAGCCCGGGCGGGTACGGCCTTCTCCTACCGGGTCGTCGTCAACGCCGGCGACGCCTCGAACGAGCGGCGGGTGACCTTGCCGGCGGACGGGCAGGGCCAGCTGACGCTGCAGCCGCTGCCGGGCGACGGCAAGGCGACCTACATGAGCTACGGCTCCGGGATCACCACGGCCTGCTACCCGTACTACAACTACGGCGGCGCCACGAGCCTCCGGGTCGGCACGGCCACCAATACGGTGATCCACCGCCCGCTGCTCCGGTTCGACCTTCGCCGGATACCGGTCGGCGCGGCCGTGTCGTCGGCCACGCTGACCCTGTCCTACAACGCCACCTCCGCCACCCCGGGCCAGATCAACGCGTACCGGGTGACGCGTGACTGGGCCGAGGGCACGGCCGGCTATCCCAGCACGTGCAACGGCACCGGCGCCGACTGGCGGGAGGCCCGGGCCGGCGTCGCCTGGTCCACCGCGGGCGGCGACTACACCACGACCGTGCAGGGCTCGGTGCCCACGAAGGCCCGGACCGCGGCCGGGACGGACACCTTCACGCTCACCGGTCTCGTCCAGTCCTGGGCGAACGCGAGCACACCGAACCTCGGCGTGCTGCTGCGGCTCGCCGACGAGTCGATCCCCACCACCGGCAGCAAGTACTTCGACTACCTGTCCGACGACGTCGACTCCCTGCAGACCGGCAGCCGGCGGCCCGTGCTCGTGGTCAAGTACGCCGACGGGAGCCATCCGACCGGTCCCCGGGTCGCGATCAGCGCGCCCGGCACCGGGACGAAGGCGAGCGGCACCTCGGTGCCGGTGGCGGCGACCGCGACGGACGACGGCCGGGTCACCGGCGTGGACTTCCTCCTCGACGGCGCGCTGATCGCCTCCGACCAGGCCGAGCCGTGGACGGCGACCTGGAACTCCACGCTCGCCCCGAACGGCGCCCACACCCTCACCGCGAAGGCGTACGACGACGCCGGGAACGTCACGCAGTCGGCGACGGCCACGGTCACGGTCGACAACACCGGGCCGCCCAGCGCGGCGGTCACCGCGCCCTCGGAGGGGTCGACCGCGTCGGGCTCCACGACGGTCACCGCGACCGCGAGTGACGACGTCGGCGTCACCAAGGTGGAGTTCTTCTCCGACGGCAACCGGTTCGGCACCGACACGACCGCGCCGTACTCGGCCGTCTGGAACACGCTCGACCCGCTGAGCACCGCCTACGACGGGCCGCACAAACTGACGGTGCGGGCGTATGACACGAGCGGGCAGGTGACGAGCTCCGCCGAGCGGAGCGTCACGGTGGACAATACGACCGGCACGAAGTACTCCGCGTCGTTCGACCTCAATGCACCCGGGCCGGCCGACGACGTCATGCCGCCGTGGATGACGGCGAACACCAGCGCGACCGTCCCGGTGCAAGATCCCTATTCAAGCGGCGGTCGCACCCTGTCGTCGGGCCCGGTCGACTCCACCGGCGCACTGGGGCCCGCCTCGGCCACCACGGCCGACGCCAGCAGCACCTGTCCCACCGACTCGTACTGCCCGACCGTGACGGTGACGAACACCAGCAGCATCCCGTGGAAGGGCGGCGAACTGCGGGTCTGGTACCGGTGGTACGCAACGAACGGCGCGGTGCTGTTCGAGGGGCCGGCAAATGACAACTTCCCGAACGTCGTGCAGCCGGGGCAGTCGAAGTCGCTGCCGCTGGTCATCCGCCCACCCGCCATGCCTCCGGGTGCCTCGCTGGGCGACTACCGGCTGCGGCTGGACATCTACGACACCGACGCCAGCGCCACCGTCCCGGCGCCGCGGTGGTTCAGCGCCGAAGGCAACACCCCGGTCGACAACCCGGTGATAGTCGCGAAGGGCCTGCGCTCCGCGCTCGGCCTTGAGCGGTACTACCAGTACGAGGGCGAGAGCGCGGGCGCCGGCATGCAGGCGATGTCCAACATCGCGAACGGCAACAACCTGCTCCGGTGGACACCGTGGACGGACGTCGGACGGGGCCTGAGCACCGTCCTGGACATCACCTACAACAGCCTCGAGGACCACTCCGACTCGCCGCTGGGGAACAACTTCTCGCTCTCAATCTCCGGGCTCACCCGGCTGGGCATCGGCCTGGATGTGCACCCGAACAAGGCCGACGAGATCTCCGGCAACGCCCGGAAGTGGATACGGTTCGTCGACGGTGACGGCACGCCGCTGCAGTTCGACGGCACCACCAACCCCGACGGCTCGACCTCGTGGACCGCTCCCCCCGGCGTCTTCCTCTACCTGCGTCACTACAGCGACACCGACGCGTCCCGCGCCTGGGCCCTGTCCCGGCCGGACAAGGTCACGTTCTTCTTCACTGAGGACGGCTTCCCCACCCGGGTCGAGGATCGCAACGGGAACGCGGTCACCTTCACCCTGCAGGACACCCCGTCCGGGGAGGACCCCGGCGGACCGAAGAAGCGGGTCACGACGGTCACCGACCCCGGCGGCCGGAACTTCACGCTCGCCTACTACAGCAAGGACGAAGCGAAGCAGGCGCACGTCCGCGGGAAGATCAAGCGGATCACCGACCACGCCGGGCATGCGCTGGACTTCGACTACTACGAGGACGGGAACTTGCTGCGCATCACCCAGCGCGGCGGCACTACCGCGACCGGCGACTACCTGCCGGACCGGACGTTCGTCTTCACCTACACAGATTCCTCCGGCGCCGCGGCGGCCATTCCGCTCGCCGTGGACCGGGCCGACCCCGACCCGGCCACACACAACCAGTCCACGCGGCTGTTCAGTGTCCGCGACCCGAAGCAGAAGGAGACGACGTTCTCCTACTACGGACCATCCGACGGCGCCCAGCTGCGGTGGCGGCTGAAAGACCGCACGAACCGGGGCGGAGCGAAGACCACCTTCGGCTACGACCTCACCGGCCAGGTGACGACGGTCACCGCCCAGCCCGTCGGCACCCAGACCCGGGTGACCAAGTACGGCTACGACGCCGACGGCAAGCCGGTCTCCGTCACCAACCCGAAGAACGAGACGACGAGTCTGCAGTGGACCGGCGCCTTCCAGCTCGCCACGCTCACCGAGCCGAACCTCGCCGCGAAGAGCTTCACGTACAACGCGAATGGCTACCTCACCAGCAGCACGGACCAGGAGGGCAACCGCACCGACCTCACCTATCTCGACCAGCCGCTGGACGGCACCGACACCGGCGCGCACTGGAGCCTGCTGGCGACCCGGACCAGCCCGGAGGGCACCGCCACCGCGACCACCGGGGACTACCAGTGGGACTTCGGATACGACGCCGCCGGCAACCTGACCACGGTCACTGAACCGGGCCCGGAGAACTACACCACCCGGCTGTGCTACAACCTTGCCACTGCACCGGCCTGCAACAGCGCAAACGAGCCCGGGTCCCCCGGCACGCTGCACTCGATCACGGACCCTGACGGGCGGCCGCCTGTCGTCTACGCCAGCTACGACGCGAACGGCCAGTCCACGCTCGTCACAGACGGCCGCGGCAGCCGGACCCGCCTGTCGTACGACCCTGACGGCCTGCTGGTCTGGCTGCAGGACGCGGTGCACGCCGACGACACCGGCTCCGACGGCCGCAGCTACCGCAACTACTTCGACTACGACTCCTTCCGCCGGCTCGGCCGGCAGAGCTCGCCGAAGTCGACCCGCTACCAGCGCGGCCTGGTGGTCTGGAGCTCGGCGAGCTACGACGCCGACGACAACTTGCTCGCCAGCGAGCAGCCCACCTACGGCTACGGCTATCCGGGCACCGGCCCGAGGATGACGTTCCAATACGACGCCCTCGACCACCGGACCCTGGTCACCAACCCGGACACGTCCGCGGACCCGGCCGGTGAGCGCACGCGCTACGACTACGACCAGGCCGGCCGGCTGACGACCGTGACCCTCCCCCTCGGCGTCAAGTCCGGGGTCGCCAAGGACCACCAGATCATCACCGACTACGACTCGCTCGACCGGATCGTCCAGCAGACCCGCTACCAGGTCGACGTCGCCGGTGCCGTGCAGCAGACCCGCAAGTCCTTCCGCTGCTACGACAACGTCGGAAACCTGACGGCGAGCGTGGCGCCGAACGCCGGCCTCGCGTCCCCGCCGGCCTGCCCGCCCGCCGGGGTGGCCAACACCACGACGTACACCTACGACAAGGCGCACCGCCTCCGCACCACCACCGACGCGCTGGGGCACCGGAAGGTCGTCGACTACAACCGGGACGGGCGGATCACCACCCAGACTGACGCCAGCAACCACGTCATCACCACCAGCTACGACCAGCGCGACCTCCCTGTGCGCCGCACCGAGCCGCTCACGTCGGACGCGCAGGGCGCGGTCACCAGGCCGCTCGTCACCCTCTACAGCTACGACGGAGCGGCCAACCAGACC
>DASPYH010000371.1:0-5030 GCA_035636875.1 Mycobacteriales bacterium
GCTGCTGTGGCCCGACCGCCGACCGCCGAGGGGACCGCGCCCGCCATCGAGGTGCGGCGGAGTGCGCGGCGCCGGCGCACCGTATCGGCATACCGGGACGGCGACCGGACGGTGGTGCTGATCCCCGCCCGGTTCAGCAAGGCCGAGGAGCGTCGGTGGGTGACCGAGATGCTCGCCCGGCTGCAAGCCCGCGAGCTGCGGCGGGTGCGCGGGCCGAGGCGCAGCGACGCCGCCCTGCTGGCGCGCGCGAGGCACCTGTCGGTCACCCTCCTCGATGGGCGGCCGCAGCCGGCCAGCGTGCGCTGGGTCTCCAACATGGCCTCGCGGTGGGGCTCCTGCACCGCGACGGACGGCACGATCCGGATGTCCAGCCGGTTGCGGGAGATGCCCGGCTGGGTGCTCGACTACGTGCTGGTGCACGAGCTGGTGCACCTGCAGGTCCCCGGGCACGGCGCAGACTTCTGGGCGCTGGTCCGGCGCTATCCCCGAGCCGAGCGCGCCCGCGGTTACCTGGAGGGCGTGGCGGCCGCGGCGCACCTCGACTGGGCGGACACCGACGACGAGGCCGGGCCGGAGGTCGACGAGGATGCGGTCGCGGGGACGGCGGGGTGACCGGCCGGGCCGTCGCGCTGCTGCTCGCCGGACCGCCGGCCGTCGGCGCGTGCCCCCCGGGCGTGGCTCCGGACGCGTTCGCCCGCGCGCTGGCCGAGGACGTCGCCGACCTGCTCACCGACCTGCCCGGCCTCGACGCGGTGATCGCCGCCGCACCGGACCGGGTGGCCGACGCCGAGGACGTGGTGTGGCCGGGCACCCCGGTGCTCGAGCTGAGGTCGGACACGTCGCCCGCCGGGGCCTTCGCGGCCCTGGCCGACCGGGCCTATGCCGAGGCCGCCGTCGTCGCCCCCGACGCGCCGGACCTGCCCGGGTTGCTGGTGGCAAAGCCGTTCTCCGCGCTCGCGACCGCCACGGTGGCCGCGGCTCCGGCCGCGGGCGGCGGCCTGGTGATCCTCGCCAGCCGGCTCCCCGTGCCGGACTGGCTGCCCGCTGGCGTCGACCTCGAGACGCCGGACGCGGTCGAGCGCCTGCGGGCGGCCGCGCCCCGCCGTCGGGACCTGGCCGTCACCCCGGGCTGGCGGCGGATACGCACGCCTGCCGACGTGGGCGGGCTCGATCCTGGCCTGGAAGGCTGGGAGGCGACCCGGGCGCTGCTGTCCGGCCGCTGACGAGGCAACCCCGCCGGTGGACGGCAACGATCAAAGGCCACGCTGGCGAGCGTCCCCGGGCCGCTCCACAAGCGGACGCAGGCGTCCAGTCGACCCAGGGCGTACGGCGTCCTGGAGCGTGCTCAGGGGGACTCCGCCTGCAGCGGGTCGCCGCCGTCCTCGCCGCGGCGTACGAACCCCTCCGGGTCGTCGAGGTCGTCCGCGCCGGGCAGCAGGTCCGGGTGCCGCCAGACCTCGTCCCGGCCCTCCGGTCCGCGCCGCTCCCGCAGCGTCCGCCACAACGTCGCCGCCTCGCGCAGCCGCCGCGGCCGCAACTCGAGCCCGACCAGGGTGGCGAAGGTCTGCTCGGCCGGTCCGCCGGTCGCTCGCCGGCGCCGCAGCGTCTCGCGCAGCGCGTCCGCGCCCGGCAACCGGTCGACGGCCGCGGCGCCGACCACATCGTCGACCCAGCCCTCGACCAGCGCGAGCAGCGTCTCCAGCCGGGCCAGCGCCGCCTGCTGCTCCGGCGTCACCGACGGCTCGAACATGCCGCCCTGCAACGCCTGCTGCAGGCTCTCCGGATCCTCCGGGTTGATCTCGGACATCGCCCGCTCGATCGCGTCCCGGTCGACGGTGATGCCCCGCGCGTACGCGTCCACGGCGTCGAAGAGCCGCTGCTTCAGCCACGGCACGTGCCCGAACAGCCGATGGTGTGCGGCCTCGCGCAACGCCAGGAACAGCCGCACCTCGTCCGCCGGGCGCTCCAGCCCGGCGCCGAACGCGGCGACGTTGTCCGGGAGCAGCGCGGCCACGCCGGGCGGTCCCAGTGGCAGTCCGATATCGGTGGCGGACAGCACCTCGCCGGCGAGCCTGGCCAGCGCCTGCCCGACCTGGGCACCGAACATCAGCCCGCCGACCTGGCTGACCATGCCGAGCAGCGGACCGGCCTGCGTCGCCGCCTCCTCGGGCATCGCCGCGCCCATGGCGGCCACCACCCGGGAGGCCACCGGGTCGCACAGCGACGCCCAGACGGGCAGCGTCCGCTCGACCCACTCGATCCGGGACCAGGCCTCGGCGCTGGTCACGCCGGACGGGAGCGGGGTGGCCGGATCGAGCCAGTGGTCGGCCAGCCGCACCGCCTCGGCGACCTGTGACCGCTCGAGGGGGCCGGGGGACCGGTGGCCGGCGGCGAGCGCGGAGACCGCCATCTGTCGGGCCAGGTCCCAGTTGACCGGCCCGCTCTGCGCGGACAGCAGTTGCTGCAGCGCGGCGAACAGCGGCATCTTGCCGGCGAGGTCGTCCGGGATCCCGCCGCCGGGCGCACCGGGCACCCCGGGGAAACCGGGGAGCGTCCCGAATCCGGGGAACCCGCCGAAGTCGGGCAGGCCGCCGGCCTCGCCGCGACCGCGGTCCGGGTCGTCCGGGTCGTCGCTGTGCGGTCCGAACCCGAACGGGACGTCGGTCACCGGCGGCCTCCCTGCCCTGCCATGGTCCTCACGGTAGACCTGACGAGCGAGCCGAGGCGGAGGTGCCCAGGGCGGGTACGCTCGGGGCGAACCGGGGACGGCGCACGCGCGCGGCGGTGCCGGGTGCCGCTCGTGGTGCCGTCGACAGGAGGCCCTGGTGCGCCCGGGCCGCCGCCCGGACCGGAGCATCCGCTAGCACCGTCCATAGGCGACCGAACGACACGCCGTCACCGGGCGCGGACTCTCGGTTGTCGGCGTACGGTTGTCTTGTGTCCCCGCTTGTCTGGCTCGCGATGCCGCTGGTGGCGCTCGTCGTCGCCGTCGCGTGGGCGAGCTGGGTCGCGCGTCCCCGCGGACCGGCGGACCCGGTCGACAGCGTGGCGGCACACCACCGGTTCGTCGAGGCGCTGGAGCGCAGCCGTCGCGAGCGGACGGGCCCGCCTCCGGACGACCGGCGCTGACCGTCTGCTGAGCCACCCGCCGGGCCGTGCGTCCGGGCTTGTCGGACCGGCCACCTAAGCTGGCCCGCATGAGTCGCCGGGTCGTCACGATGATCACGGGAGCAGTGCTGCTGCTCGCGCTGGCCGTCGGCGGCTCGCAACTGCCGGTGCCCTACGCGGAGCTCGGTCCCGGTCCCACCCTCGACACGCTCGGTGTCGACCAGGGCGGCAACGAGATCATCCGGCTGACCGGCCACCCGGAGAGCAAGACCAAGGGACACCTCAACCTGACCACGGTGTCGGTCCGCGACCAGCTCGACCTGCTGGAGGCGCTGCGCGGCTGGCTCGACCGAGACCGCGCGGTCGTCCCCCGCGAGGAGATCTTCCCGCCGGGGCAGACCGAGCAACAGACCAACGAGAAGAACACGCGCGACTTCGTGGCCTCGCAGGACTCGGCGGAGCTGGCCGCGCTGGCCTACCTCCACCTGACCAAGGTCGTCGTCTCCTCGGTCGAGTCCGGCTCGCCGTCCTACCAGAAGCTGGCGCCGAAGGACACGATCACCGCGGTCCAGGGACGGAAGGTCGGCGACGTCGCCGGCCTCGGTGCCGTGCTGCGCGAGACGAACCCCGGCACGACGGTACGGGTGGACTACGACCGGGCCGGCCGGGCGGGCACGACCGAGATCACCACGGTGTCCGGGAAGGACGACTCCGGCCGCACCCGGGCCGTGCTCGGCGTCACCGTGGCGATGCAGAGCACCGCACCGTTCAAGGTCAAGATCGGCCTCGACGACCGGATCGGTGGCCCGTCGGCCGGGCTGATGTTCGCGCTCGGCATCCTGGAGAAGGTCGGCCCGGAGGACCTCACCGGCGGCCGCTTCATCGCCGGCACCGGCCAGATCGACACCTACGGCGTGGTCAACCCGATCGGCGGCATCCCGCTCAAGCTCATCGCGGCCAGGTCCAAGGGCGCGACCGTGTTCCTGGTGCCGGCCGGCAACTGCGCCGAGGCCGTCCGCGGGCCGCCGGCCGGGCTGCAGCTGGTCAAGGTCGACTCGCTCAGCAGCGCGGTGGACGCGCTGGACGCCATCAAGGCCGGCCGGCCCGCGCCGGCCTGTACGGCGGGCTGAGGCCGTCGGCTAGTCCTCGGCTAGTCCAGGGTCGCCGCCAGGGCGTCGGCGAGCGCCGGCGCGAGGTCAGGTCCGACCAGCAACTCGTCCTCGTCGTCGCCCCGCAGCCGCAACGTGCAGGCCCGGCTGCCGTCCCGCAGCACCGCGACCCCGAGCCGCGCCTCCCGCCGCTCCGGGTGGTCGCTCGCCCAGTCGACCACGTCCTCGTGCGGTGGCATCGACTCCTCCACCTCCGGCGGCAGCATCACGACCTCCTGGACCAGCGCGCAGCCCGCGACATCGTCCGGCCAGCCCACCTGGGCCAGCGACTCGTCCAGCGGGCCGTCCGGAAGAGCGTCCTGCTCGACCGGGGTCAACGCGTCGGCCGGCAGCCGGTCGGTGGCCAACCCCAGCCGCGCCGCGAGGTCGGGTTCGCGGACCACCAGGTCCGCGGTGCGAGCCAGCGCGAACAGCTGCGGCGGCTGGTCCCATCCGGAGCCGCCGACGTGCCGCTCGATCTCCACCAGGGTCTCCTGCAACAGCTCGGTCACGCGCCACATCGTTCCAGGTGGGAGCGCGGCGGGGCCGCGGGGGAACCTCTCGGACCACCGGTAAGTTGCTCTGGCGTCCGTCCGCCTCCACCGTCGGGAGCTCATCACCGTGGCCATGCGGCCGTCGCTGCCGGTGCCGTCCCTGTCGCGCCGTGCGAAGATCATCATCGGGGTTGTCGTCCTGCTGGTGGTCGTCCTGTCCGTGCTCGGCTCGCTGGTCAGGCTGTACGTGGACTGGCTCTGGTTCGGTGAGGTCGGTTAC
>DASPYH010000372.1:0-2171 GCA_035636875.1 Mycobacteriales bacterium
CATCCTGGGCGGTCAGATGGTCGGCATCGTCGCGCTGCTGGTGCTGCGGTCCATGCTGCGCCGCCGCTGACGGTCCGCCCGACCGGCAGCGCACCCCTCGGCCCTGCCTGGGAGCTGCCCCCGGCCGCCCGCGATCGAGCCGGGGCAGCCCTTCCTAGGCCGGCAGGTGGACGTGCTCGACCTCCTCGCGCCTCGTGTAGAGGTCCCAGTGGACCTGCCCGATCGTGTCCGCGCGCAGCAGCGGGAGCAGCTGGTCGATCGTCTCGTGGCTGCGGGCGACGAGCGCGACCTCGAAGCCGGCCTTGCCGAAGACCCTGTCCGTCGGCCAGGCCGAGTCCCGGTCCGGCTCCGACGACGGCGATCGTAGGCATGATCGGCGGCCTCCTGCGTTCGCGCCGGCAGCAGGCGGAGACGGCGAGCTTGCCCACCAGCCGCCCGTGAAATCCCGCCAGCCGCGGATCGGGCACCAGGTGATCCCGGCGCGCCGCTGGGCATCATGGCCGGCATGACGACGTCGGCGCGCACCGACCGTGGTGGGCTGTTGCTGGGGATCTACCTCAACGACCACCTGGGCGGCTCCACCGCGGGGTTGGAGCTGGTACGCCGGGCGGCGCGGGGGCACCGCGGCACGCCTGCGGGCGAGACGCTCGCGCGGCTCGCCGTGGAGATCGCGGAGGACCGTGAGGCGCTGCTGGCGATCATGGGCACCCTCGGGGTGCCGGTGCAGCGCTACAAGGTCGTCGCGGGGTGGGTGACCGAGAAGGCCGGCCGGCTCAAGCCCAACGGCAGCCTGCTGCGGCGCTCCCCGCTCAGCTCGGTGATCGAGCTGGAGTCGCTGCGGCTCGGGGTCACCGGCAAGGAGGCTGGCTGGCGGGTGCTGCGCACGCTGGCCGACGCCGACGCCCGGCTCGACACGGCGCGGCTGGACCGGCTGATCGAGCGCGCGCGCCGACAGTCCGACACGGTGGAGGAGCTGCGGATCGCCGCGGCGGTCGATGCCTTCAGGTCCTGACATTCGGCCGCGGCCATCGCCGCCTCGGTCCACCCCCTCCCGCTGGGCGGAATCCAGTCGGCCACTTTCGCCGAACCGGCCACCTGGCTGCTCACCGGTAACGAAGACTTAACGGCTGATGGGTGTCGACGGGCGCCCGGCGATCGTTAGACCGGGGAGGACGGGGTAGCCCGGAGGGCTCGGAGGAAGGTGGAGCGTGAACCTCACGACGGTGACCGGCGGCGCAGCGGCGCTGCTGCTGCGGCCGGTGTCGCCGGTTGACTCCTCGGACGACGGGCTGCGGCGGCTGGCCGCGGTGGCGCAGTCGCTCGGGGCGGGCGGCTGGCTCGGCCGCGAGCAGGTCGACGGCGAGGTGGTCTTCTGCCTCGCCGACCTGCTCAGGACGCACGCCGAGCTGGATCCGGAGTGGGCGGCGGACCTGAGCTCCGTCCTCGCCAGCCGACCGGGCGAGGCGGCCGACTCGCTGCGCCGGCTGGCGGAGGCATGCCGACGGCGGGCGCACTGGGGTGCGGCGGTCTGGTGTCATGAGCGCCGGGCGGAGCTGCTGCGCTGGTCCGGCGACCGGCTCGGGCTGGCCCGCTGCCACGCCGACCTCGGCGCCCTCTACGAGGACGAGGGACGGTCCGAGGACGCCGCCGAGGCGCACGAGCGCAGCCGCGCAGCCTTCGCGGAGCTGGGTGACGCGGCCGGGGTCGCCGCCGCCCTGACGGGCCTCGGGCGGGTGGCCGGCCAGCTCGGCCGACCGGACGAGGCGCTCGACCGCCTCGACGACGCGACCGCGACTCTGGACAGCGCCGCGGGGCAGGGTGCGATGGTCGCCGTCCTGGTGCAGCGGGCGGCGGTGCTGCGCGAGCATGGTCGGCTCGAGGAGGCGGTGGTCCAGCTCGAGGAGTGCTCGGACCGGCTCACCGGCCCGGAGGACCGCGACCAGCTCGTCCGTGTGGTGCACGAGCTCGCCCGGGTCGAGGAGGACCGTGGTCGGTGGGAGGTGGCCGCCGGGTACCACCGCCGCACCGCGGAGTTGCACGGCGTGCTCGGCGACGGCGCGAGTGCCGTACGGGAGCTGCGCGCAGCGGTCCGGGTGCTGGTCGGGGAGGGTAAGTGGGAGGAGGCGGTCCGCACCGGCGAGGCCGGCGTCGACGCGATCCGCCGGCAGGGT
>DASPYH010000373.1:0-2594 GCA_035636875.1 Mycobacteriales bacterium
CGCCGCCGTGGTCCCCTGGTTCGTCGCCACCGCGCTGCTGCACACCATGCTGGTGCAGGGCCGCCGCGCCACCCTCCGGGTGTGGAACCTGTCGCTGGCGTTGGCGACCTACCTACTGGTGCTGGTCGGCACCTTCCTCACCCGCAGCGGGGTGATCCAGTCGGTGCATTCGTTCACCCAGTCCGCGGTCGGGCCGGTGCTGCTCGGCTTCATCCTCACCGTGCTCGTCGCCTCCGGGGGGTTGCTGGTGTGGCGGTCCGACCGGCTCGGCGTCGACGAGCCGCTCGGCCCGCGGCTGTCCCGGGAGAGCGTGTTCCTGGTCAACAACCTGCTGCTGGTCGCGCTGGCGCTCACCGTGCTGATCGGCACCGTGTTCCCGCTACTCGCCGAAGCGGTCAACGGGCAGCGGCTGTCGGTCGGGGCACCGTACTTCGATCGGATCACCGTGCCGATCATCCTGGCGATCCTGGTGCTGATGGGCGTCGGGCCGCTGGTGCCGTGGGGACGGGCCGACCTTCGATCGCTGATCCGCCGGCTCGCGATGCCGGCGGGTACGGCACTGGTGGTCGGCGGTGTGCTCGGCGTGGCCGGGGTGCACGGGCTGCGGCCGCTCGCCGCGTTCACCGCCGCCGTGTTCGCCGCCGCGGCCATCGTCACCGGGTACGTCGGCTCGGTGCGCTCGGTGCAGCGCCGACAGCTGCTGACCGCCCCGGCGGCTGCGCTGCGGGTGCTGGCGCGGCGGCGCCGGTTCTACGGCGGCATGCTCGTCCATCTCGGGGTGGTCCTCGCCGCCGTGGCGGTCGCCGCGTCCTCCAGCTACACCCGCGCCGCGCAGCGCACCCTGCGGGTCGGGCAAAGCGTCACCGTCGCCGACTACACCGCACGGCTGGTTGGGATCGACCGGCACCGCGACGCCCGCCGGATGTGGGTCAGCGCCCGGCTGGCCCTCAGCCGCGACGGGCACCCGGTCGGTGTGCACGAGCCGGCGCTCAGCTTCTACCCGAACAGCACCGACGCCGTCGGCACCCCATCGGTGCGCACCAGCCTGCGCGACGACGCCTACCTGACCCTCGCCCAAACCGACGACACCGGCAGCTGGGCGGTGGTCACCCTCTCGGTGCATCCGCTGGTGGTCTGGCTGTGGATCTCCGCGGTCGTGATGGCCGCCGGGGCCCTCCTCGCCGGGTGGCCGGAGCGTCGCCGGCGGCGCAGCGATCCGACCTCGTCAGACATTGCCGCGCCGGCCTATACGGGAGCCGTGTCGTGACCGGCGACGTGAACACCACGGTGGCGGATGCGGCGCCGGGCCGCCCGCGCCGACGCCGCCGGGTGTGGATCGCCGTCCTCGCCGCGCTCGCCGCCACGGTCGCCGTCGTGTTCAGCGTCGGGTTCGGCCGCGACCCGTCCGTGGTCGGCTCCGTGCTGATCAACAAGCCGGCGCCGCCGCTGCACGGCACCACCCTCGACGGCACCACCCTCGACCTGCGCAGCTACCGCGGAAAGCTCGTCCTGGTCAACGTGTGGGCGTCCTGGTGCGCCGCCTGCCGCACCGAACACCCGGTGCTCGCCGCCACCCAACAGACCTACGCCAGCCGCGGACTGCAGATCATCGGGGTCGACATGAGCGACAAGCCCGCCGATGCCCGCCGCTTCCTCACCGAGATGGGCGGCGCGGCCTACCCCAGCGTGCAGGACCCGAACGCGCAGATCGCCATCGCCTGGGGAACGTTCGGTGTCCCGGAGACCTACGTCGTCGACCGGCGTGGGACCATCCGGGAGAAGGTCGTCGGCGCGGTCAGCACCGCCTGGGTGGACACCCACGTCGTCCCGCTGCTCGACGCGCCATGAGCCCAACCCGCACCCGCCGGCTGCTCGCCGCGCTCGCCGCGGTCGCAGTGGTGCTGCTCGTCGCCGTGGGGGCCTGGCGGGCCGCGGCCCCGCCGCAAACGGTTACCCTCCAGGACCGGGCAGTCGGCGTCGAACGCACCCTGCGCTGCCCCACCTGCCAGGGGCTGTCGGTCGCCGACTCGCCGAGCCCCATCGCCGTCGGAATGCGCCGACAGATCGAACAACAGCTCGCCGCCGGCGCCACCCCCGGGCAGGTGCGCGGCTACTTCGTCGCCCGCTACGGCGACTGGATCCTGCTCGACCCGCCGCGCCGCGGCCTGGGCTGGCTGGTCTGGGCCGCGCCGTTGGTCGCGTTGGCCGCCGGGCTTGCACTGGTGTGGCGCGCGCTGCGCCGACGAGCCCCGCGAGGAGACGCCACGCCCGAGCAGCAGGCCGCCGCGGCGCGGTTCGCCGCCGACCCGCCGACCGATACGGACCTGCCCGAGACAGTCGCCGCGGCGCTCACCGACCTGCACGCCGCCCGCCACGACGCCGAGCTCGACCCGGTCGGTCAGGCCGGCGCCGACGACGCGCTCGCCCGACTCGCGGCCGCGCTGCGCGACCATCCGGTTTCCGGCCCGACCGCACCGGCCGTCACCGACGCGACCGAACCCACCTCACCCGCGCCGGTGGCCCTGGCGGGCCGGCGCGGCGCCGCCCGCCACGCCGTCCCGGTGGCCGCCGTCCTGTTCGCCGGGCTGCTCGCC
>DASPYH010000374.1:0-2722 GCA_035636875.1 Mycobacteriales bacterium
ACCGAGCTGGCCGGCAACGCCGAGCCGGTGCAGTCCCAGCAGATCCTGGTCCTGCCGCCGCGCGTCGCGGTCTCGCTGACCTTCGACGACGGCCTGCAGAGCCAGTACGACCTTGCCTTCCGCCGCGCGCTCCAGCCGCACCACATGGCCGGGACGTTCTACAACATCAGCGGTATGGCCGGCGTTGATCAGCACATGACCTGGTCCGAGCTGACCGCGCTGAACAACGGCGGCAACGAGGTCGGCGGCCACACGGTCGACCACGTCAACCTGAAGACTGCGCCCGACAACGCCACGAAGACCTTCGAGGTCTGCCAGGACCGGCAGAACCTGATCGACCACGGGTTCTACCCGACGAGCTTCGCCTACCCCGAGGGCGCGTACGACGCGACCGCCGAGAGCATCGTGCAGGGCTGCGGCTACACCTCGGGACGCGCGGCCGGAGGCGTTGATGTGGGCGGCGTGGGCGCCGGCCCGGTCTTCTCGGAGACCATCCCGCCCAAGGACCCGTTCGCGACCAGGACGGTGTACCAAGCGCCGACCGGCAACCCGCCGAACGTCCCGCCGCTCAGCCTGTCCGACATGGAGGCCGCGGTCAACGCGGCGGCACAGAACGGCGGCGGATGGGTGCAGATCGTCTTCCACCAGATCTGCTCGCAGCAGTTCGACCCGGACAACTACAGCTTCTGCATCAGCGACTGGGGCCCGGTCGAGCTCAGCACGTTCAACGCCTTCCTCGACTGGCTGGGCACCGCCGGCCAGCCGGGCGGCCCGCCGCCGCGCACCGACGTGGAGACGGTGTCCCAGGTCATCAACGGGCCCGACACCCAGGCGCCGATCACCGCCCTCGACTGCGACAGTTCGCCGTGCGCGTCCACCGTCTACAACGGCTCGACCACCGTGTCGCTGTCGTCGAAGGACCCGGGCGGCTCAGGCGTGCAGGGCACCTACTACACCACCGACGGTTCTGCGCCCACCACGGCGAGCCGCCTCTACACCGGCCCGTTCACGATCAACCAGGCGACCACCTTCAAGTTCTTCTCGGTCGACAACTCGGGCAACACCGAGGCGGCGCAGACCCAGCAGGTGCAGGTGCAGCCGAACGCCGACCCGGTCATCGGCTCGGCCGGTGACATCGCCTGCGACCCCACCGCTCCCGCGTACAACAACGGGCAGGGCGTCCCCCCCGACTGCGTTGCCTCCCAGACCGTCGGCCTGCTGACCGGCATGGACGCGGTACTGCCGCTGGGCGATGACCAGTACGAATGCGGCGGGCTGAGTGCATTCGAGCAGTCCTACGGGCCAACCTGGGGCGTGAAGAAGTCCATCACCTACCCGGTGCCCGGCGACAAGGACTTCGCGACCAGCGGCGGCACGGACTGCCCGGCCACCCCCGGCGCCGGCTATCAGCAGTACTTCGGTGGCAGCGGCGGGCTCCTCGGTTCCCCCGTGCCCGCGGTGGTGAACACCGACCCGTCCACCGCCTACTACAGCTACAACCTGGGTAACTGGCACGTCATCGCGCTGAACACCGCACCGTGCGTCCTCAACGCCCCGGGGTTCTGCGCGGCCGGCTCGGCGCAGGATGTGTGGCTGCAAAACGACCTGGCCCATGACACGGCGCGGTGCACGATGGCCTACTACCAGAACCCGCGCTGGGCCTCGGCCGCGTCCGGTTCCGGCGGCGACAACACGATGCAGCAGCTCTGGCAGGACCTGTACTCCGGCGGCGCGGATGTCGTGCTGAACGGTGACTCGCACTGGTACGAGCGGTTCGCGCCGCTCAACGCCTCCGGCGCGGTCGACAACACCAGGGGCGTGCGCGAGTTCATCGTCGGCACCGGCGGCGCCGCCCTGGACACCCCCGGGGCGGAGGTCCCGACCAGCCAGGTGCTCAACAACAGCACGCACGGCATCATCAAGATGACCCTGCACAACGGAAACTACGACTGGAGCTTCGTCAACGACGGCGAGAGTTCCTTCACCGACTCCGGGACGGCCTCGTGCCACGGCGTGCCGGACAACACGGCTCCCACCACGACCATCGCGGTCAACGGCCAGGCGCCCTCCGCCGGGTGGTACACCGCGCCGGTGACCGCCAGCCTGGCCGCGACGGACAACACGGGTGGCTCCGGGGTGGACAAGACGTACTACACCACCGACGGCTCCACCCCCACCACCGCCAGCACCGTCTACACGGCTCCCTTCACGGTCAGCTCCGCCACCACCGTGAAGTTCTTCTCCACCGACAAGGCGGGCAACCCCGAGCAGGTCAAGTCCCAGCTGATCCAGGTCGACCCCACTGCCCCGACATCGGCGATCACCTGTAACGGCGGCGGCTGCGGAGGGACGCTGGCCGCGCCGGTGCAGGTGGGCCTGTCGGCTACCGACAACACCGGCGGGTCCGGGGTCAACGCCACCATCTACACCACCGATGGCTCCGATCCGAAGACGAGCGCTACCGCGGTGCAGTACTCCGGGCCGTTCAGCGTCTCCCAGACCACGACGGTGAAGTTCTACTCCACCGACGTGGCCGGGAACAGCGAGGCGGTCAATTCGCAGCAGATCCAGGTCGACGCGACCGCGCCCACCACCACGATCTCCTGCAACGGCGGGGCCTGCGCAAGCGGGTGGTACAACGCGGCCGTCCAAGTCACGCTCTCGGCCACCGACAACTCCGGCGGGTCGGGGGTGGCGGGCACCTACTACACCACCGACGGCA
>DASPYH010000375.1:0-2052 GCA_035636875.1 Mycobacteriales bacterium
GGCCGCGCGCGTGGACCTCGAGGGCGACGACGCGGCCGTGTCCCGGCTGACCGCCGCCAACCTGTCCTTCTAGCGAACGGTGATCCCCGCGCCGCGCAGCGCGTCCTTGACCTGCCCGATCCGCAGCTGGCCGAAGTGGAACACGCTGGCGGCGAGCACGGCTTCGGCGCCGGCGTCGACCGCGGGAGCGAAGTCGGCGAGCGACCCGGCGCCGCCGCTTGCGACCACCGGCACGCTGACCGCCGCCCGGACCGCCCGGATCATCGGCAGGTCGTAGCCGTCCCGGGTGCCGTCGGCGTCCACCGAGTTGAGCAGGATCTCGCCGGCACCGAGCCGCTGGGCACGCGCCACCCACTCGACCGCGTCGACGCCGGTGCCGCGGCGCCCGCCGTGGGTGGTCACCTCGAAGCCGGACGGGGTCGGCGGATCCCCCGCCCTGACCCGGCGGGCGTCCACGGACAGCACCACGCACTGGGAGCCGAACCGCTCGGCCGCCTCCCGCAGGAGGTCGGGGCGCGCCACCGCGGCGGTGTTGATCCCGACCTTGTCGGCGCCCGCCCGCAGCAGCGCGTCCACGTCCGCGACCGAGCGCACGCCGCCGCCGACGGTGAGCGGGATGAAGACCTGCTCGGCCGTGCGCCGGAGCACCTCGTACGTGGTCTCCCGACCGGTGGCCGAGGCGGTGATGTCGAGGAAGGTGAGCTCGTCCGCGCCTTCCGCGTCGTACACCCGGGCCATCTCGACCGGGTCCCCGGCGTCCCGCA
Organism: Mycobacteriales bacterium; assembly: GCA_035636875.1. GTDB lineage: Bacteria > Actinomycetota > Actinomycetes > Mycobacteriales > CADCTP01 > CADCTP01. Next base: position 765 of record DASPYH010000375.1, read on the forward strand.
GCCCGGTGAAGTTGACGCCCTTGACCACCCGCCCGGCGTCGACGTCGAGGCACGGGATCACCCGCACCGCGACGGACAGCGCCGGTCGCAGCGGTTCGCCCGACGCGCCGGAGACGCTGCCGGGCCGAGCGGCCGGCCCGGTCACGGCACCGGCTCGGCCGCGACGGCGGCCAGCGCCTCGGGCAGGGTGAACGCGCCGGCGTAGAGGGCCCTGCCGACCACGGCGCCCTCGACGCCGAGCGGCGCGAGCGCGGCCAGCGCCCGCAGGTCGTCCAGTGTGGACACGCCGCCGCTGGCCAGGACCGGGCGGTCGGTCGCGGCGCACACCGCGCGGTAGAGCTCGAGGTTGGGGCCGGTCAGAGCGCCGTCGCGGCGGATGTCGGTGACCACGTAGCGGGCGCAGCCCGCGGCGTCCAGCCGGGCCAGCGTCTCCCACAGGTCGCCGCCGTCCCGGGTCCAGCCCCGGGCGGCCAGGGTCGAGCCGCGCACGTCCAGCCCGACCGCGATCCGGTCGCCGTGCTCGGCGATCGCGCGGGCGACCCAGCCCGGGTCCTCCAGCGCCGCGGTGCCGATGCTGACGCGGGTCGCCCCGGTGGCCAGCGCCGAAGCCAGCGACGCGTCGTCCCGGATGCCGCCGGACAGCTCGACCGCGACGTCCAGCGCCCGGACCACCTCGGCGAGCAGGTCCGCGTTGGAACCGCGGCCGAAGGCGGCATCGAGGTCCACCAGGTGGACCCAGTCCGCGCCGTCGCGCTGCCAGCCGAGGGCAGCCTCTCGCGGGTCGCCGTAGCGGGTCTCGCTGCCGGCCTCGCCGTGCGTCAGCCGGACCGCGGTGCCGTCCGCGACGTCCACGGCCGGCAGCAGGTCGAACCGGGTCACCGGGTGCTCCGATCCAGCGCGATCGTGACCAGCGCCGGCGTGGCCAGCAACGCCGCGAGCATCACCGCGATGCGGAGGCTCCAGGTGTCCAGCAGCAGGTACGCCAGCAGGCCGATGCCGGCCAGCGCGAGCAGCACCGTGGCACGCTGCGCCCGGGTCCGCCGGCTCCACCGCCGGGCACGCCGGGGAAGCACGGTGCGGACCGCCAGCCGCCACCGCTCGCGCCGCCGCCGGAGGTCCGCCTGCCGGGCGGAGCGGGCCCGCGCGGCGGCGACGCGACGAGCGGACTCGGCCCGCCGCGCCTCCCGTTGCCTCGCCCGCTGCCTGCTCATCGGCCCACCCAGCTGCGCCCGCCCGTGCTCATCGCGCCCACCCAGCTGCGCCCGCCCGTGCTAATCGCGCCCACCCA